>JAUHXN010000231.1 GCA_030426865.1 bacterium
CAATCGATTTAAGACAACAGTTGATATGTTCGCACTTTTGAAAGATTTGAAGAAAATTGAAAAAATCTCAGCCGACATTAAAACAAGACTTTCTTTTTTTAGAACGTATATTCGTCTAACTGCTATAGCCTTCCCTATGTTTGCAATTCTCGGTTTGATGACAGTAATTATGACTTGGTGAAAGTGAAAATAATAAAATACTAATCACAACAGTAGTATTTCATAGTTAATTGTAAATATAAGGAATTGAGAAATAGCTTACAAGTATATTATTTGATAGAGACCTACTTCTTATACCCCAAACTTATAATCGTTTTTCGTAACTATCTTTCAGATTTTATTATATTGCGGTAGAATAATCTGTGGAAATCAGGATTATTTGTAAATGATTATTATGAAATCGAATAGAATATTATGTTTAAAAAAATATTAGTTGCGAATAGAGGCGAGATAGCCATTAGAGTGATGAATGCTGCTCGTGAGTTGGGCATAGAAACTTATGCCGTTTACCATGAAGTAGATAAACACTCGTTGCATACTATATCTGCAGACTATGCGTTGGAGATTGTAGGCGATACACCTAAGCAAGCGTATTTGGATGCGGCTCAGATTATTAGCTTAGCTATTGAGAATGAATGCGAAGCCATACACCCAGGTTATGGTTTTCTTTCGGAAAATGCTAGCTTTAGCAAAGCATGTAAAGATGCTGAGATTAAGTTCATCGGCCCAAATGAATATGCTATAGAAGTTATGGGTAATAAAACCGCCGCTCGTGAACTAATGCAAAAAGCCGGAGTACCAATCGTACCCGGAACAAAAGAGCGAATTACAGATCTAGATTTGGCAAAAGAAATAGCTAATGAAATCGGTTATCCTATACTACTGAAAGCTGCTGCTGGCGGTGGTGGTAAAGGTATGCGTAAAGTTGAAAAAGAATCAGATTTCATAGATAGCTATGATGCCGCACAAAGGGAAGCTCGCAATGCATTCGGTGATGACACTATATATATGGAAAAATATATAGTCAATCCTAAGCATATAGAAATACAAGTATTGGCAGATGAACACGGAAATTGTATTCATCTAGCAGAGAGAGATTGCTCTATACAAAGACGCCACCAAAAAGTAATTGAGGAGGCTCCTTCGACAGTATTGGACGAGAAACTAAGAGCAGCTATGGGCAAAGTAGCCGTAGATGCAGCTAAAGCTTGTCAATATGTAAATGCTGGGACTATCGAGTTTTTACTAGATAAAGATAAAAATTTCTATTTCTTAGAAATGAATACTAGATTGCAAGTAGAACACCCAGTATCAGAGCTTATAACTGGAGTTGATCTAGCAAAAGAACAAATAAAAGTTGCGGCAGGATATCCTCTACCATTTGAGCAAGAGGACATAGTAATATCTGGCCATGCTATAGAGGCACGAATATATGCCGAAGATCCTTTGAATAATTTTATGCCAGATATTGGAACTATTTCTTATCTGAGAAATCCAGATGGAATAGGAGTAAGAGTAGATGGAGGAATAGAGAGAGGTGATGAAGTTAGTATTAATTTCGACCCCATGCTAGCTAAGCTAATCGTTTTCGGTCAGGATAGAGAAGAAGCAATAGAAAAAATGGATGCTGCTTTATCTTCGTACAAGGTAGTTGGTTCTAGAACTGTTATCCCTTTTCTAAAAGCTGTAATGCAATCAGATAGGTTCCGTAATCATTATTTTGATACTGGTTTTATAGAATCCGATTTCGACTTCAAAGTACTAGACGAAATGAAAGAAAATGATGAAGAATATGTGGCCGCTATAGCAGCATTCGCTTACAATAAAAATAAAAACAAAAAGAAAGTAACACCTGTTAATCCAACTCCTAGCGATTGGAAATCCAAAAGACTTAATAATATGAGGGAGTTCTAATATGAATAATATACAGGAAGAAATAAAATTAGTTTCTGGTGATAAAACTTATTCAGCTGCATTTGATCATACTGACACATCAAAAGTTTTCTTAGATGAAAAATTGTATGAATTCAAAGTATTGAAAGAATACAATGATAATGTCAGTGTTATATCTGTCAACAACAAAGTGTTTACAGTCAAGATAAACCAAGACGATAGAGATAGTATAGAAATTCTAACAACAGGTTTTGGATATAACTATGAAATTAAGACATCTACTTCATCCCTTCTAGAGCAATTTGTTCGTCAAAGTGGCAAAGGTAAAAACAAGGTCAATGGTATAGTTGCCCCTATGCCTGGTATGGTAGTAAAAGTGAACTGCGCAGTAGGTGATCAGATATTAGAAAATGACAAATTAGTCATTGTAGAAGCAATGAAAATGGAAAATGCACTTGGGTCTCCCCTATCTGGGACTGTCAAAAAAATCAATGCTATAGAAGGTAAAGCTGTAGATAAAGGAACGGTACTTATTGAGATAGAGTAATTATGAGATTAATTTTCATTATATTATTTTTTATATCACCACTATTGTACTCAACCGATTATAATAGAATCAGTGAAGTTGAACTAATAGAGATTTATGCATCGTTTAATGATAGTGTTGTAGTAATTAATTGGTCTACTGCTTCTGAAGATAATAATAAATACTTTATTATTGAAAGGGCTTCAAATTACCCTATTAAAGAATTTAAAAGTATAGATACTTTAGAGGCTTTAGGATTTTCAAAAGAGACGAACAATTACAGTACAATAGATAGTACAATTGAGTTTGGAAATATATATTCTTATCGATTATCTACCGTTTCTTTTGATGGAACTATTCGGAAATATAACTATTTCATTGCATTAGTTGAGGTTCCAAATGTCGAAACTACTGTAATAGAGTCAGACAACAAACAACTCATAAGCTATGAGTTGCAAGAAGATAGAATAGTAATTACAACATCAATCCCAATACATAATCAGATAACTTTATTTAGTCTTGATGGCAGGACAATCCACCCTAATATCAAAATACTAAATGATGAAAATTATTCCTTAGATATTAGTGATTTGCCAAATGGTAAATACATATTATCACATAACGAAAACCTCATTTGTAAATTCGTTAAATAAATTATCTCTCTGTAAAAACTAATTTTTTTATTATCTTGTCTCTATTGAAAAAGAAAAAATACAATAGGATTGATATGAAAACTTTAGTTACCACTTTAATTATAGTTATGAGTCTTCAGTTAAGCGCTACAGACAAGGATTTTTTCCGACGTCAAGCGGAATCAGCTCATCCAACACCTTCCCCATCTGCGGTGAAGGAATTCAACAAATATCAATTTAAAATACCTTACAAAGTACAAGGTGAGTCTAAATTCTTCAATATTGCTCCTTCAGTTGATGAAGGAACTTCGCAAGGTCAGCCAACTCAAAACGAATCAAGTATAGCTGTAAACCCAAACAATCCTAATATAGTTATCTCATCGGCAGTAGATTATAGAGACAACTCATCATCTTGGGTATATGTATCTACAGATGGCGGTAGAACTTGGGAGAACAAGAATCTAGGTAAAGCAAACGGATGGCGTTCTTCTAATGATCCATCTGTTATGTTCGACAAAGACGGTACTGGCTATCTTGTACACGGAGCTTTCCCTGCAAATGGTAGTGGAGAGAACGGAGTTTACCTTAATAAATCTACGGATGGAGGAATAACTTGGAGTGACCATATTGCTGTTATAGAGCATAAATTGCCCGATGATCCATTAACTTATTTCGAAGATAAGTATTATATAGAAGTAGATAATTCTGATGAGTCTCCTTATCGAGGTCATCTATATATTCCTTGGAAGAGAGTTACAGCAGCCGATAGTGCTACTCAAATAGTATTGGCCAAATCTACTGACAAAGGAGACACTTGGTTAGAGCCTGTTAATATAAGTGAAAGATTAAGCGGAAGTTCTGAAGATACAACATTTGGGCAGAGTTTCCCTTTAGTTTCCACAGGTCCAGAGGGTAATGTATATGCCGTCTGGAATCATGGTATTAAGCATGCAGTAGGATTCAACAAATCAACTGATGGTGGTATTACTTGGGGTACTCCTGGTATAATCCATCAATATAATATATTTGGTACAACAAAATTATTGACACAGGGTTGGAGACATACGCTAAAAGGAAAAGTAAGAGCAGAGGCATACCCAGTTATTAAAACAGATTATAGTGATGGGCCGAACAGAGGAAATGTATATGTTGCTTGGGCTGCGGATAGTATTCCTAATGTATATTTCTCCAAATCAACTGATGAAGGTGAGACTTGGTCTGAACCTAAGATAGTACATGCCGAGACAAATGGTGACCAATTTTGGACTTGGATGGGAGTTGACCCAACTAATGGTGATATAGCTATTATGTATTTGGACAGTAGAAATGACCCTGATAATATAATGGTAGAGTGCTATGTTAGTTACTCATCAGATGGAGGAGAAACTTGGATAGATAGACAAATATCAGATGTACCTTCGGATATACGTAATAACCCGTTCGATGGGAACGTTTTCGCAGGAGACTATAGTGGTCTTGATTTTTATGATGGAGTTATATTCCCTAGTTGGGTTGATATGCGTAATACTGTAGGGCCAGATGGAAACATCAATGATAATGACGTTTACTCAGCTATTATCAGAGTAGATCAACCATCACCTGTTAATGACTTTAAAGTGTCAGTAGTACCTAATGATCCGACACAGCTTAATTTGAATTGGACTACGGTTTGGGAGAGTTCTTTTGGAAAACAGTTAAAAAAAGAAGATTTTGAATTACAAGTATTTAGAAACAATGAGCTGATACAAACACTGAGCTCAGACTCAGAGGGCTTAACAGATATGGGGTTAACACCATATCAAAGATACGACTATAAGATAAGAGCGAAAAGCGAAAATGATTCTAGTATTTACAGATATGCTTATAGC
>JAUHXN010000232.1 GCA_030426865.1 bacterium
TCATCTTTTACAATTATTGAATCAGCTGATAAGTAATTTTCACCAGTGAATATTATTGTTGAGTTTTCTTCTATACTTATATTACTAATAGTGCTAGAGTTAGCATCTACTGTTATCGTATTATCTTTTATTCGAGCTCTATCCGAACCATTAGTCGGAATTGTAGTTGAAGCAGCACCACCAAACCCTAACTTTGACCAAGTATTAGGGTCATCATAGTCCCCATCAGCTCTACTGTAATAAGTAGCAATAGCAGCTTCTTCGATACCAGCTGTCCAATCTCCTCTAATACCATTAACTTGCTCTGAGTAAATTAAATCCGCGTTAATATCAACTACTTGGTTCGATGCACCTGGATTAACAAACCATTGTGCACTACCATCAGGATAAGAAGGAGTGTATTGTAATACCTGATAGTTACCTTCATTAGTGGTAACTTCTGATTGGTCATATCTAAATAATAGATTAGCTCCTTGATTAGAAATATTTATATTCTGCTGATCTAGGACCCAATATTTTTTTAAAGCATTATTAGAAATTTGTAGTGCTGGGTGCTCAGTTGTAACAGGTTTGGCTTGCATATAAGCATTAGCACCTATTGTCACTTTACCAGCAATTAATGTTACATCGGCATAAGTATAAACTCGAGAGGGAGTACCATTTGTAGAAAGTGGAAATCTGAAATTATAAGGAAGTGTTGCCGTACTTGGAACATTCTTTCTTAAAAACCCACTATTAATACCAAGTGAAGTATAGATACTTCTATTGTTATTAAACGCAATTGCAGTTCCATTATCAGTATAGATAGCCCCCGTTTCACCTATTGTTAGAGTATCATCTGCAATATCAACTAACGAATTAGATAACAATCTTAAGTTTCTATCAACATACATATCATTAGATAATAATATGTTCCCAGCAGATTTATTAATCGAAACATCATAAAATCTTGATTCAGAGGTACCACCGATAGTTTGGTTTGCACCAGAATTAAATAGTGTGACTCCACCATTTGGAGTCATAGTTCCGTTATTAGTCCAATTACCAGAAACTATAATAGAGTCACCAGTGTTCTGAGTAAATTGAGAACTATTACCTAGAAGAACATCACCATTAACTTTTAATTTAGAATTAGAGCTAATAAATAATGTACCGTTGCCACTTACGTTTAACCCAGCTTGTGAAAAAGCAGATAAACTAAAAAGGACAAGAGTTGAAATAAATATTGTAAAGTTTTTTATCATCAAGATGTTTTATCTTTTTTATTTTATTACTGTAATATAGAAATTCATGTCGCTTAAATCTTGAGCAGAGTTACCAACGTTGGCAAATCTAACCTCTATATTACCAGCACTAGAAACTCTTGCATAAGAAATAGCTATATCATCAGTCAAACTACTGTGTGGAGAAATCATAACTGTAGAGCCAACTTCTGCATTAGCAACTGAGAAAAAAACTGAGGCTGCATCATTTGGATCAATATTTGGCAAATCATAATTTAATGTTGCTCGTATTATATTTACCAATCCCGTACCACTTTCGCCAATCTTTACTTTTCCATCTGTTTCGACAGTAAATGTAGTATCACCGTTTGATTCTACTAATAGAGTATTACCTGTGCCTGTATTATTTAAGTAGGCAACACCACCATTTCCAGAGTTTGTGATTTCAATAGTTTCATCAGCAGCGTTAGTACCTGTTAATTGGATAGCGCCATCTGTAACACTTATGTTTCTACCGTTACCATTACCACCTTGATCGTATGCTGCATCTAAAGTGTTCCCACTACCCCCTCCTGCAACAGTTCCAGGTTGCCATTGTGTGAGTGTACTATTCCATTGTAACACTTGACCATCAGTGGGGGCTGTACTAGCTACATTTCTACCTTGTATCCCTACAACTAATGCTGTATCAGATCCGGTAACAGATAAATCTCTTCCAAATGAAAATGTAGATAACTGACCTCCTGCTGTAGTTTTTACAAAGCTATTAGCAGCTAAGCCAGAAAAAATAATATTTCCAGAGGATGTAATACCAGTGGCAGCATTGATAGCACCAGCACCATTAACTTGGAATTGAGATGTAGTACCTACAGATAATAAAGAAGTAGGGTTATTAGAGCCAACTCCGAAATTCCCGTTCGCATTTATTCTTAATCTTTCTGTATTATTAGTAAATAAAGTAAAAGCTGTATTATCAGTGGTACCTAGAAAATCAGTACCTGGAGTTGTACCAGTATTACCTGTTCTAGCCCAAGCTGCTGAGCCAACATTAGCATTAGTAAGTAACCCTCTCCAAGAAGTAGCAGACAAATCATATACTTCAAATCTATTATTATCTGTATTGAAGATTAATAATCCATTTGCAATGGGAGCTGGTATATTACCACGCTGAGCTGTTGTCATCCTTGGAACTAATACACCTTTTGGGGTAGTAACATAGGTCACATGAAGTGCAGCAGAATTATCAGGAGATGTTGTATTTACACCTACATTTTCAGATTGACTAAAAAGGGTATTCTACGTGAGTAGTACTGATACTAAAAGAATTAAAACATTTTTCATATTTGTATAACCGATATTATGACAATTATCGAGTGTTGTTATTTATAATTATAACAAATATAAGTTATACAGTCAGCTTATTGATTAAGTAGTACTACTTAATTTTTAATTCATCTTACTTAGTTTAGCTAGAAGTACGTTTAAGAATAGAATATCTTATTAACTCTGCAACATTACTTACGTCTAGTTTTTGCATAAGGTTATAACGATGCGACTCTACAGTTCGAACACTAATAAATAGCTTTTCAGCAATATATTGGCTAGTTTTACCTTTGGCAACTAAATCAAGAATCTCTTGCTCTCTTTTAGTAATTACAACAGGTGTTGCATCTAACTCTGAAGAATTTGCACTTTTCTTTTTAACAAGCCTTACTACACTTTTACTAAATACTCTTTCACCTTTAATAACATCTAATATTGCTTCAATTAATTCTTTCGCATTTATGTCTTTTGATAAATAGCCATCAGCTCCAGCTTCAAGTGCATTTTCTAAGTGAAATGAATCTTCGTAAGCTGTTAACATAATTACATAACAATCTAATTTCAACTCTCTTATCTTTTTTAATGCGTCAATCCCATTTAACTTTGGCATCATTATATCTGAAATAACTATGTCTGGTTTGTGATAGCTAACTGTATCTACTAGATCTTGACCATTTTCAGCTTCATCGATTATCTTAAGTCTTCTATCAATAGATAAAAGTCTTCTAATACCAGCACGTACAATCTCGTGATCATCTGCAAGTATTACTTTAAGAGGGTTACTTTCAGTAGGTTCTATCATTATTCACTCCTTAGTTTATCTATTTCTGAAAGCCATACTTTACCAACAGTATCAGAAGGCATTCTCCAATCCCCTCTAGGAGATAAAGATACTGACCCTATTTTTATTCCATCAGGAATACATGATCGTTTGAATTGGCTTGCAAAAAATCTTTTAAAGAATATTTCTATCCAATCAATTAATTGAGTTTTAGCATATTTATCGAAAAATATACTTTGTAATATAAAAAATATCTTCGTCGGTTTGTACGAATGTTTGATAAAGTAATATAGTATTACATCGTGGACTTCGTAAGGTCCAATAATGTTTTCAGTATTCTGAATTTCATTTTTAACTATTGGCACTAATTCTGGGCTAATTGGAGTATCTACGATATCAGCTAGAATCTCATTAATTCTTTCGTACTCTTCCCAATTTAATAATGTACGAATCATAAACTGTATCACAGTTTTCGGTAGTCCAGCATTTACATTATACATCGACATGTGGTCTGCATTATAAGTAGACCAACCTAATGCAATCTCAGATAAATCTCCTGTGCCTACAACTATACCATTTACTTTGTTTGCATAGTCCATTAATATTTGTGTTCTTTCTCTTGCTTGTGCATTCTCAAAGACAATAGAAATATCAGTTGGATCATGTTCAATATCTCTAAAATGCCCTTCAACAGCTTTACTTATATTAATAGTTTTACTAGTTATACCCAAATTATCACATAACTCTAAAGCATTATTATTAGTTCTTTCTGAAGAACCTAAACCTGGTAATATAAGGCCATAGATATTTTTAACATCTAGATTTAGCTTCTTAAAGGTCTTGTAAGCAACTAGTAATGCTAGGGTGGAATCCAAACCTCCAGAAATACCGATAACCACACTCTTACCATTAATATGGAGTAATCTTTTAGCGAGTGCAGTTGATTGAAAGTCAAGTATCTCAGCAACCAACTCATCTGATTTATCTGGGTCTTCTGTAATGAATGGATTTTTAGAAAACTCTCGATAAACTTTATCAGTGATTTTATCACCAATATTAAATTTCAATATTCGATAATCGTATGAATGTTGTTCGAATCCGTAAGAACTATTCTTTAGTCTAGCGTTGTAGATTTTTTCTAGATCAATATCAGAAATAATGTAATGAGAATCAAAATCGAAATTTCTCGTTTCTTTAAGTAATTTTCCATTTTCGGAATTGATTAAGTGCCCTGAGTAAATTACATCTGTTGTAGATTCACCTGAACCACAAGATGAATATATATATGTAGAAAGCGTTCTTGCCGATTGAGTAGTAACCAATTCTCTTCTATAGTCAGACTTTGATAGAAGTTCATTACTTGCACTTAAGTTCAATAACACATTAGCACCTGCTAGACATAAATCTAAGCTTGGTGGTTTAACAGCCCAAAGATCCTCACAAATCTCTATGCCTACTCTAACGTCAGGTCTTTCTTCTGATTGAAGTATAATATCACTCCCAAAAGGAAGAGTCTCATTGTTTAT
>JAUHXN010000233.1 GCA_030426865.1 bacterium
TCTTCAACTCTAATTTCAGCTATGTCATTAGCGTTTGGGATAAATGAACGATCGAATTCAATTCCTAATTGAGATTCCAATTTGTGTATCCTGTGTTTTTCTCTTCCACTTATGAAAGCAAGTGATATACCTTTTTTACCAGCTCTAGCTGTACGTCCAGCACGGTGAGTGTAGTACGAGTTATCGTCTGGTAGTGTGTGGTGAATCACGTGAGTTAAATCGTTTACATCTATACCTCTAGCTGCTACATCAGTAGCAATTAGTACATGTAACTCGTGTTTTTTAAATCTACGCATAACTCTATCACGTTGAGCTTGAGAAAGGTCACCGTGTAGTGAGTCTGCTTTGTAGTTTTGTCTTAGTAAACGCTCTGCTAGTTCTTGAGTTTCGTGTTTTGTTCTACAAAATACAACGCCACGCATATCTGGACTAATGTCCAATATTCTAGATAGAGCTTCTGCTTTGTCAGATTGTTTTACTAAAGCATATTGATGTTCTATATCTACGTTAACTTGGTCTTTCGAATTAATCCTAACTTCCGTAGGATTATACATATATTTGTTAACTATTTTCTTAATCTCCTTAGGCATAGTCGCAGAGAATAGCCACGTAAGCTTTTCTTGTGGAGTATAACTAAGAATCAAATCCAAATCTTCTTTGAAGCCCATATTTAGCATTTCATCCGCTTCATCTAATACTAGGAAACGAACACTTTCTAAATTAACGGCTCTACGTTTGATAAGGTCTAATAACCGGCCTGGAGTAGCTATAATAGCGTGTTGTGTTCTCTTTAATGCTCTCATCTGATTGGCGATAGGAGCTCCACCATACACTGCTAATACATTTAGCTTTTCCTGATATTTGCTATAAATATCCAACTGCTCGGCTATTTGCTGACCTAACTCACGAGTAGGTGCTAGTATTAGCGCTTGAGTTGCTTTCATAGCTGGGTCGATTCGTTCCAATAGAGGTAATCCAAAAGCAGCAGTTTTACCTGTTCCTGTTTGTGCTAATCCGATGAAATCTCTGTCATCTTTTATTAGTTTTGGGATTGCTTGTATTTGAATATCTGTGGGAGTTTCGAACCCGAGTTCTTTGATGGCTTTCAGTAAATTTTCTGAAATGCCTAATTGCTTGAAATTTGTCAAAAAAGTACACTATGTAAAAATATTAAAAACAAAACTAAGAATAATTATGACACTATGCTAATTAATAGTCTTTTATAGCGTTTATTGGGTTGTTAACAACGGTCTCTATTATTGTTAATATTTTCATAGTCCCTTACTATTGACGTAATTAACTATCACTTATCTTTAAGTTCTAATTCTGCTATTATACCAAGATGGTCAGAGCTTGTTTCCTCTATCCAATACTCTTTTAAGTTAGCATCAGAAGGTATAAATATATGATCTAGCTTACGTTGACCTTCACCAAGGTTCAATATAAATTTTCCGAGCCAACGGATAATAAAAAATGAATTGTCAAGTGCGGTCAAAAGATTATTATGTGGGAATGTGTTATCTGTTATACATTGGAATTTTTCTGGTAAATGAACATCTTTTAAATCCTTCATTTCACAATTCAAATCACCTGCTACTATCACATTACCGTTGCTATTCAATACTTTTAGACTATATTCTAAAACTTTTTTAATTTGTTCTTTACGAGATATAGGGTAGAAAGGTGATGCAAGTACACCGATAACTAATAAATTATATTTTTTTATACGGAGTCCACAAAACCGACCACCGGATTGATTTTCAATATCTATTTTTTCTACCTCGCCTTCTATTCTACTTGCTACCAGATTCAAACGTGTGAGGTTGTTTCGAGGTGTAGGTGAAGGTCCTATCGATATATACTCATACCCCTTGGCCTTTAGTATTTTTACAGAATCACTACTCCATTTAGCATTTATTACTTCATTCACTACTATTATATCAGGGTTATGATTCTGTATAACTTGTTCTACAGGGTGCGGACCGTTTCTTTCTAACTGTAACCTTCGTACACGTTTACGAATTCTCAAAAAAGTATATAAATGTGTAATTACCCAAGTATAAAAGGACATTTTCCTAACACTAATTCCATCAAAAAAAGTATTGATAGTAGCTACTTTGAGGGCTTTAGATGAATTTTTATCCAATATTATTGTGGTTTTATTCGTATATTGAAAAATAGTTAAATCAAATATAATAGAATTAAACAAACTTGTTAAGAATAACATCATATATTTACAAAAAAAATAAGAGTCGATCATTATTTATGATTGCACTGATGTTGTTCGTATCTACTTCTACATTCCCTTATTTTGGAGATATGTTAGCTAGGGCAAATATATCGATAAACGAAATAAATGAAGAAGAAAATGAGACACATAATTCTAACTCAAAAAACAAAGTAGGTGCTTACTATTCTATAGATGAACTACATAAGTTTTTATCTGATTATAGCACCAATTTATCCTCGATAACATTTAACCTAAAGCAATACGCAGACTATATTCCTGAAGTTTGTACCCCTCCACCGGAACACATACAATTACAATCAAGTTAATCTAAGTAATTATTAGTAAATAATGTGCGGATAGCTCTGTGTATGAGCTATATCGTAGTATTTGTGAATCTACTTGTTTTTAAACAAGTACAAAATTGTATAATTAGTATGAGTTCAAATAAAGAAAGTTTTTTATCAAATTTTAAAAGTGATTTCCCAGCCAGTATAGTTGTACTTTTGGTAGCTATACCACTTTGTTTGGGAATAGCACTTGCTTCGGGAGCCCCACTATTTTCAGGTATCATAGCTGGTATAGTAGGTGGTATAGTAGTTGGCGCGATTAGTAAATCGTCACTAGGTGTGAGTGGTCCTGCGGCTGGTCTAGCTGTAATAGTATTAGTTGCTATACAGGATTTGGGTGCCTACGATATTTTCTTATTGGCAGTTGTAATAGCTGGAATATTTCAAATAATATTAGGTGCACTAAAAGCAGGTGTGATTGGTTACTATTTCCCAACATCTGTTATTAAAGGGATGCTTTCAGGTATTGGTATTATCATTTTCCTCAAGCAAATACCGCATGCTTTTGGATATGACGCCGATTATGAAGGTGACTTGAATTTCAATCAACCTGATGGAGAAAATACGTTTAGTGAAATTTTTAATATGCTTGACTATATTAACGAGGGAGCATTAATAATTGCTATTGTATCATTAGCAATTTTGATCCTTTGGGAAAGACCATTTATTAAGAATAATAAGTCATTGAAATTAGTTCAGGGACCTCTTGTAGCAGTTATAGTTATGTCAAAGCAATTTGTAAACATACCTGTAGCAGATTCTTTTAGTGGTTTCATCTCACAATTCACTTTGCCAAATTTTAGTCATTGGAATAACCCTGAAGTATATTCTGTTGCTTTTACTATAGCTATCGTTGCTAGTTTGGAAACATTACTAAGTGTAGAAGCTACGGACAAGCTAGATCCTCAGAAGAGAATAACTCCAACCAATAGAGAATTAACAGCTCAAGGGGTTGGTAATATGCTTTCTGGTATGATTGGAGGATTGCCAGTTACTCAGGTAATCGTTCGTAGTTCTGCTAATATACAATCAGGAGGTAAAACACGTGCATCAGCAATTATGCATGGTATATTATTGTTAGTTTGTGCTATAGCTATACCGAACATACTTAATATGATACCGTTGGCAAGTTTAGCAGCAGTTCTATTTGTTGTTGGTTACAAGTTAGCTAAGCCAGCTTTATTTAAGCAAATGTATCAGAAAGGGTTGAATGAGTTTTTACCATTCGTCATTACGATATTAGGTATTGTGTTTACTGATCTTTTAGTCGGTATTGGACTTGGTATGTCTGTAGCAATAATTCAAATTCTTTGGAAAAACTACAAAACTCCTTATGAGATAATAACTGGAAATGCTGATAAAAATCATTTGACACTCAGACTAGCAGAAGAGGTTAGCTTTTTAAATAAAGCTGGGATTCAACATACTCTTGATCAAATCCCTAAGAACACAAGACTAGATATAGATGCAAGCAGAACAAAGAGTATTCACCCAGATGTTATCGAAATTATCGAAGATTTCAAACAACACGGTAAGATATTGAATATAACAGTTAATGTAATCGGACTTGGTGACAGTATGGCAAATAAAGACCCATTGGTAGAATTTGACGAATTAATGGTTAACACTCCAAAATAATAAGATTTATAAAATTAAAATCATAAAAAGGTCATTCTATTCAAATATAAAATGACCTTTTTTATTTTGTTGTAAATGATTAAATTAGAGTTATGAAAATTCTTTTCTATATAGTTTCTATTGTTTTATTGGCTATTAGCTGTAGTGATGGACCAGTAAGCTTTGAAGATGATTCTAGGGTAAAGACTATATATGGGATTGAAGTTGTATCGCGAAACGGCAGTAAGGACGGTGATATTGGAGATGTAGAGAAGAACCCTTGTGAGAAAAATGGTTTAGAGTTATTAGCTTTTCCTAATCCTTATTTCGCAACTGCCACTTTTATACAATATAACCTTGATAGAGAAAAAGAAGTACAAGTATCAATAGAGACGGCTAAAGTCACTGATGATTTGAGAGCCGAATTAGAAGATAAGGGTTATGAAATACGAAACCATACAGAGTATAAAAATTTTGTGTTTTATACAGAAGTTAAAGAAGAGGGGCTGAATAGTGTACTACATATTATTTATATTTTTAAGCCTGGCCCTTATTTAATAAACATTCTAGATGAAGATGGGAATAAAAGTTGTTTCCCATATATTATTGTTCCTGATATCGATATACCTTGAACATTAATTAAGCAATATAATTCA
>JAUHXN010000234.1 GCA_030426865.1 bacterium
AGATTGTTATCCCAATGGGAGTAGTTCATCAGATGGTTTTTGATGATCTGAAAGACAACAAATTATTTATAGTAGAATCTGCTTCTTCGTTCGAAATACCAAAGCACTATCGTAACCAATACGGTCAGTGCAGTGAAGATGCGCCATATTGTGAGCGTGATTTTAAAATACCTTCGAAATTAGATGTTCACGATGAAAAAGGTGAATTTATTATTAGACTAAAAGCTGGTAAGAAATTGTACGAATACGTACATCCTTATCATCCATTTGATGTAGTTGGTTGGGATGGTTATCACTATCCATGGGCTTTCAATATTCGTGATTATCATCCGAAAGTTGGTCGTATTCATTTACCACCACCGATTCACTTGCTATACAACACAGAACATTTCGTATTGTGCAATTTCAATCCACGTCCTTTCGATTGGTATCCTGACGCTATAGCTGCACCTTACTTCCATACTAATGTAGATAGTGCTGAGATGTTATACTATGTAGAGGGTGATTTTATGTCTCGTACTGGAGTGGAAGAGGGCTCTATTACATTGCACCCTATAGGATTGCCGCACGGCCCACAACCGGGTAAAACAGAAGCGTCGATTGGAGTAAAAGAAACAGAAGAATATGCAATTATGCTAGATACTTTCGGTGCGCTTTATCCTACATATAATGTGAATGATTGCGAAGATGAAGAGTATTACAGAAGTTGGTTAGAAGAAGGCGATAAATAGGAAATAAGCTTATGAAATACTTTGTAGCTGGTCAGAAGAAAGAGTCTATTTTTAGCAAAAGAAAGAATAGATTAATATTACTAGGAGTTGGGTTAGTTTTAATAACAGTACCTTCCCTTATCTATTTTGATATTAAAGAGGCAATAATACAAATTGTACCGACACTTGTCATTTTTGCAATATTCGACTTTTTTATGTCAAAAATGCCTGCTAAAGAGTTTGTTATTAGTCTGGAGTTTACTGATACTGAAATAAACGTGGGCAATCATTATGAGAAGCACAATCAAACTATTCCTATTTCTGAAATTCGTAGTATTGTTCGCTCTGCAAACGAAATAACAATACACAGTATGAATGACAAGACCATTTTAGTTCCACTTTCTAATTTCTCATATAAAGATATACAGTCTATAAAAGCTGAGATAGAAAACATAACGACGAAACTAGAAAGTTCAGGAAAACCAGCTTATGTATAGTCAAATGCAACTAAAAGCTTCAAATTTCGTCTAATCGCCTATGGATGATCACAGAAAGTATTTAGACCCCAAAGCAACTGCCGAGCTAAAGGGCATAGACCTAAAAGCACGAATGGTAGTAGAGGGATTCATTACGGGTTTACACAAATCGCCGTACCACGGCTTTAGTGTGGAATTTGCAGAACATCGCCCTTATCGTGCTGGCGATGAAGTGAAAAACATAGATTGGAAGGTTTATGGTCGTTCTAATCGCTATTACGTAAAGCAATACGAAGAGGAAACGAACCTTCGGGCTACAATATTAGTAGATGTATCCGCTTCTATGGGGTTTGCATCCGAAGGTCATATACCAAAGGTCGAATATGCTTCCTATCTTGCAGCATCGCTAGGTTATATGATGATGAAACAACGTGATTCTGTTGGGTTGGCACTTTACGACAAAGAAGTAAAGACTTACTTACCATCCAAATCCAAACCCTCTTATTTGAATTTGATTCTAAAAACATTGGAAGGTATAGAAACAACTGACGAGACTCATACGGCTTCTGCTCTAGACCAGCTAGCAGACCAGATAAAAAGACGCGGATTAATAATAATAATATCAGACCTTTTCGATGATATAGAGTCGATTAGCTCTGCTCTAAAACATTTCCGTCACAAGGAAAACGAAGTAATATTATTCCAATTATTAGACCCGAGAGAACTGGACTTCGATTTTGGTCGCTCGGCTAAGTTCATAGACCTAGAATCGAAAGAAGAGATGGTAACTAACAGCCATCAGCTAAAAGAGTCGTACCAAAAAGCTGTAAGCGATTTCACAGACCAGATTAAGAATATATGCTACAGCCAGAACGTGGACTACAACTTAGTAGTTACTTCCGACCCATTTGACAAGGCCCTACGTGAGTTTCTATCTAAGAGAGCTAAGATATAGATTACGGTTATTTCTTTTCAGCTAATAGTTGGTAGAGCCGATTTCTTTTAAATTTCTCCCAATCTTGATTAATCATATAAGTTGTGTCGGTTATACTGATATTAGAGTCGAGAATAGGACTAGGTATTGGTGCATCTGAGTCTGGGATTCTTCTTCCGAATAATTCAATACTAGTTTTATATGAATTATGGTCTTTAAACTGTGATATGCTTACTTCATAAGAATCATAAATAGCTTTCAGTATGCTGTCTTTCTGAGAGTTATTATATAAAGAAATCTTTTTGCTTATTACATTCTCTATTGCTTCAGCATCATAAATAGTAGCCATAGAATAAATCTGGTCTAAATAAACATCAAATGCTGTATCTAATTTATTGAGCTTGAAACTCAGATTAAAAGCCTTATTGTAATAATCGCCTACGTCTTCCACTTGGCAATTCAGACAAGCTCTTGTTACTAAAGTATTTTTGTTTGATAGGTAGTAATCTAGAGCCTTCTCAAGTCTCCCAGAATTCACGTAAATCTTTGCAAATTTATAAGGGAGGGATTCCAACCTGATATTATAACTATAAATTATTGAAGAATCTACTGAACTAAATATCCACCCACCACATAGAGTAATATTCTTGTATTTCTTTAAGTTCATCTCAGCGTTATAATAATCTTTATCATCAATCTGTTTATTAGCTATCTCATATAGTTTTTTAGCGTATGTCGTGTTATTATTTGTTAGCTCAGCATTCTCTCTGTAATATTCCAAAGCCCGTTGATAATCTCCAATTTCCTCGTGCGAAATTGCTTTACTTTTTACATCATTAATAGAATAATAATAACACATAAGCACTGCTGAAAGTAGAATAGAAAATATGAGTATTTCTTTTTTCATTACTTATCTGGTCTCTCTGCTAATAGTTGGTAGAGTCGAGTTCTTTTGAAATCATTCCATGCATATTGTTTTGCTTGGGCTTTATTTTTTACTTTTTCTACATTGCCCGTATTGATAGAGTTATAGATTTCCTTATCAAATATTTCAAATTGAGTTGAATAACGGTCTTCTTCTTTTTTTCGAACTTCAATACTTTTATATGCTGCATTCAATATACTATCTCTCTGAACATAACTATATTTAGAAAGCTTTGCGTTAATGATTGTATTAAGACTATCATCTGAGATACCATGTATGAAATTAATATTGTCCATATAAACCGTAAATGCGGTGTCAAATTTTTGAAGTTTAAAGCAAAATTCAATAAGCTTTTTATTTGTACTACTTTGATAAGATAAAGAGCAAGTCCCACAATCAAGACCTTTTAAATAAGAATCCTTTTTGTTTAATAATAAATTTAATGCTTTTTCAATTCTGTCAGTTTTCTCATAGATCTTAACAGCATACATAGGCATATCATTTTCGAGATAAACTTCTAGTTCCTCTTCGACTCTACCTGTATTTCTATATATCTTAGCAGCTTTAATAGGCATGCCATTCTCTAGATATATGTTAAGAGCCTCTTCAATTCTACCTGTTTTCTCATAAATCCATGCATATTTCATACCTATTTCATATAAGTATTTGTTATAGAGATTTGTTAAATATGGATGGGTAGAATCAGATAACCACCATTGGCTAATTTTTATTGTTTCATACTCTTTGAAATAAGCTTCAGCTCCATAGTAATCTCCGTTCTTTAGCCGCTCTTTACCAGCATCAAACAACCTCCATGCGTACTTTGTGTTATGTCCAGTCAGAGCCGCATATTCTCTATAGAAATTAAGCTCTTTTTCAAGTTTGCTTAATTCTTCAACCTTTTCTGTTGGTTCGGGGGAATTATCTTCATACAAATACCATACAAGCACTGCTGAAAGTAGAATAGAAAATATGAGAATAGCTTTTTTCATTCTTTACTTTTCGAATTCAAAGTTTTATAAAACCATGAATCAATAAATTCTTTTCTTGCTAAGTCTAGTATCTTGTTACTGTCTGCTAAAGTCAAGTTAGAATTTATTTTTATCAAATGGCTAGGTATACCTTTTGAAGGAATCGTATGATCAAAAATATCAAAATACATCGTATAGTATAAATTGCTGTCAAATTCTGTTGTTTTAAATCGAATTGATTCATACGCAATGTTAATTATACTATCTTTTTGATAATTTGTATATTGATTCATCTTCCATTTAATAACGTCTTCTATATTAGAATCGTATTTAATTGAAATAATATCCCGGTATTGCAAAATTATATCTAATGAAACCTCATACCTCTTTAGCTGATAACTCAAATCAAATACTTTTTGTGATTTTTCATCAATTATTCCTAAAAGACCTGTCCCACACGTACTATTGATAGGACGGTGCAGATCCTCAATACTTAATTCTAATGCTTTTTGAAGGCTGTCAGCATTTTCGTAGTTTTCAATGTACTCTTCTGTAGGTCTATTTCCGTTTAATGTATTTAGTTTTTCTTGACTTGTATATAAAGAACTGTATACCCACCCATCGATTAGATTTATATTATTGTATTCCTCTAAGTTTTTCCCAATGTTGTCGTAATTCTTATTTTTAATCTGTTTATTATCATAAGCTAGCTCTACGAACCTATTATCAAACTCTAGTTCTCTTTTAAATTCTTCAATTTCGTAGAGTGATTTAGTCTCAGTTTCCACCTCTTCAATAGCATATAAATACCTTACAAGTACTGCTGA
>JAUHXN010000235.1 GCA_030426865.1 bacterium
TGAAAATAAAATTTATATATTGAGTTTTCATAATTTATATAGATTCGATGGGGAAAAATGGGATAAACTATATTCTTTCGATATTATCAACCCTCCTTTTTTTAATCTAGTTGTTGATAAGTCAGGTGTACTTTGGATTGGTTTTAGAACTCTCGATGATATATTATTCAAAGTAGTAGGAGATGACCTACAAAAAGTTGAACTGGGTGTTAAAGCTCAGGAAATAGATAGTAGTGAAATAACATCAATGGCAATTGACAGCTTGAATAATTTATGGATTACTTATTTATATTTAAGAGAGCAAAGAGTAGCTAAATATAATATTGAGTCTGATAAATGGAAAATATTTACAAAAGATGATTTGAAATATAGTGATAGTGAAAGAACTGTTTTTACCGATATAACAGTTGCTCCAGACAATACAATTTTTATTTCCTCTGTTATAAATAGATATAGATCACCTAGAAATCTAGTCGAATACGATGGTACAGAATGGAAAAATCATCAGCTTGATAGTTTATACACAGACTCAACTTGCCTTTGTCCACTTCGTTGTGTTGCATCAGATACAAAAGGAAATATTTGGACAGGAACTTATGGGGTTATTAAGTACTCAGGTTCTCAATCGAGTGTGACAAATATTAAAAAGTCATATTACACCATCTACCCCAACCCAACAACATATAATTTTAACATAGAGATAGAAGACGAAGCACTAATCACTAGCTACAAAATAACTGACACAATGGGTAAACAAGTACTGACTGGTAGTTTGTCGCCATCTAGTTTAGTTAGTATAGATGTTGAGCTATTACCAGCAGCTGTTTATTTAATAGAGTTAACTACCAGCAGTGGCGAGATGATAATAGATAAATTTGTGAAGGAGTGAGGCGCATACATAACAAGTAATGTTTTGTATTACCACCCCGTCTCACGCCGTTGGCTTGGCAGGCAGTGTTTTCATTTTACACGTTACACAGAGGAAGAGAAACGACCGAAGTGTCTATGGGTTCTACACTGCTGTCAGAAAGACAACAATATTTAAAAAAAAATCCCAACCAATAGGTCGGGATTCTTTGTTTTCATCTTAAGTAAAGTAAGTGATTAATCTTCGCTGATAACCCAAACTTTAAGAGGAGCAACTACATCTTTGTGTAATTTTACTTTTACGCTAAATACACCTAGTGATTTGATCGGCTCATCTATTATGATATCTCTTCTATCTATGTTGTGACCCATCAAGCCCATTTGCTCAGCAATTGCTTGACCAGTTACAGCACCAAATAATTTGCCTTCTTCACCAACTTTCATCGGTATAGACACTTGCAATTCAGCTAATTTAGCTGCTAATGATTCGGCAACAGCTTTTTGCTCTTCTTGACGTTTGTCATATTGCTTTCTTTCGAATTTGATTCTTTGGATAGCAGCAGGAGAAGCATAGTATGCATATTGTCTTGGTATAAGATAGTTTCTTGCGTATCCGTTTTTCACTTCTACTACGTCACCTATCGAACCTAAGTTGTCCAAATCTTGTCTTAAAATAACTTTCATCTTAACACCTGAATTTTAAATTTCTTTTTTTATAATTATTATGACTTTTCTTCTGCTTTCTCAGCAGTAGCTTTGCCAGCTTCCAAATCTCTTTGCTTTCTGTACTCTATTAGTGCATCTGGTAAATCTAAGTTCAAGTGTCTTAGGATTGTATCTTCCAAAATTAAAAACTTGTTGTACAAAGTTTGGAAATCAGAAGAAGCAAGGAATTGAATATGAACATAGCAGCCATTGTATTTTTTATTGATTGGGTAAGCCAATCTACGACGACCTGCATTTTTTATATTCTCAACTTCGCCACCATTATCTTCTATATATTTTGTAACTTTTGATACTACTGCATCGATCTCTTGATCTTCCAAAGCAGCATTAATTATCAAAGTGGTTTCGTATCTACGACGTTCAGCCATTGTTATAACTCCGATTACTGACGGTTTATAGTTTGTACTATCGTATGTACAAACCAGTAAATCATTAATTGTATTTAATTAGACCACAAAATTATCTAAATATAACTTATTAACAAAATAATATTGAAGAAAATCAATAAAAATTCAAAAAAATCCATATCAAGTTTTGTTTCAAAGATTTATAATACTTAACTTGTGAATCGTGTCAAAACACATTTAGAATTTTAAACACATCTTAATCGAAGCGTATGAGTAACGAAGAACTAAAAAACACTGAAAACAGCCAACCAGAGACTGAAGTAAATTCGGAAGAAACATCTGCCAGTGCTGAGCAAACTGCTGAAACTGTAAATGAAACTCCTGTAGTAGAAACTGCTGCCGAAGAGAAAGTAGAGGCAGTTGCCGAAACTACTCCAGAGCCAGAAGCTGCTAAAAAGGAAGAGCCAAAAGCTGAGGAGTCTGCTGACTCTAAGCCGGAAGCTAACAAATCTGATGATTCAGAAACAGAAGACAAGGCACATTATAACAGTGTTGTTAGCTCTTTGGAAAAATTAATAGGTACTGAAGAAACTATAAACGTTGAAGTAATTGCCAAAGCAAAAGGTGGACTTCGAGTAGTTTATGATTCAGTTCCATTGTTTCTACCTGCTTCTCATTTTTCTTTAGAGAGAAATGTAAAAGATGATAAGTTAGAAGCGGCTGTTAACACAAGCTTTGAAGTAAAAGTTACTGAAGTAAAACAAATTGGCGATGGTAAAATCGTTATAGTTTCACGTAAAGAACTTATACAAAAAGAACTATGGGAAAAAATCAAAGTTGGTGAAGAATTAACTGGTAAAGTTTCTTCTATAACTAATTTTGGAGTATTCTTAGATTTGGGTGGAGTTGAAGGTCTGATACACGTATCTCGTCTATCTCACTCTCACATCGATAATCCTAAAAACCACTTCAACAAAGGCGACGAGCTGACTGTAAAAGTAGTAGAAGTTGACCAAAAGAATGGAAAAATAAGTCTAAGCAAGAAAGCATTGGAAGATTCTCCTTGGAAAGGCGCAGAAGAAAAATATAAAGCTGGCGAATCTGTTAAAGGTAAAATTAAACGTCTTACGGATTTCGGCGCTTATGTAGAATTGGAGCCAGGAGTAGAAGGTTTACTAAGAGTAAGCGAGCTTAGCTGGGCGAAGAGAATCAATAAGCCGTCTGATATGCTAGAAGAAAATCAAGAAATAGAATTGAAAGTAATTCAAATATCAGAAGAAAAAGGACAAGCTGCTCTTAGCTTAAAGCAAAACCAAGAAAATCCTTGGCCAGCTCTAGCAGAAAAGTATAGCAAAGGTTCTGAAGCTACTGGTAAAGTAGAAAAAGTATTTGAGAAAGGCGCTATAATTAGAATCAATGATGAAGTTGATGCTTTTATGCCTATTAGCCGTATCAGTGCTTTGAAAGAAAATGAAAATGACAAGCCACTAAAAGTAGGAGCTGAAATAGCAGTTAAAGTTATTGATTCTACTGCTAAAGACGAATCGCTAGTTGTGTCTCCAGTATTAACTGAAGAGCAACAAGAGAAACTTAACAACAGAAGAGAGAAACGTGAGAGAGCTCCAAGAAAGCCAGTTCAGAATATACAAACTTCTGGTGGATCTATCTCGTTTGGTGATTTATTATCTAAATCTGCTCTTGATAGCTTGAATAAAGATTCTAAATAGATTATTAATTAGAATTTCAGATTATTAATCCCTTATAAATGGTTTTTGTAAGGGATTTTTTTTATTTTAACACTTAAGTGTAATAACATATTACACAATTCGACGTTAATTGATAAAAACTAAACCCAACAAATGACAAAAACAATATTACTTTTATTAATATTCTTCCAATTTACATCTTTCACTCAAAATGAAGATGTAAATACTATTCTGAAAAAAAAGGATCAAAGGTCTTCTTTTGAAGTATTCACTAAAGATAGCTCGGATTCTAAAATACCAAGTGCTGAATTCAGAACCACTGAAGCTCAGGATAGTGCTTATGCTCAGGCAATGAGGATGCAGTTACCAATAGAGTTGAGATTACGCTATGACTTAATGAACATAGGTTATACTCTGATAAGTTTGGACCCTGATGCTGAGAAAACGGGAATGGACTACATACCTACTGACGCTTTCAAACCCGACCCAAATATGATTGTACAAAGGCAAGAAAACCTAATGCGTGCCTTCGAAGTTCCATTTGCCCGTACTTACAACCCTTATGGTGTAAGACTATCTTTTGCTGACATAGGAAGTTTTCTTGGGTTAACCGAAGATTATAGTGGTAATATACAGTTTAAAGTAGATCACTATACGGAAGTAGAAGTAGTAATATACTCTATACAGGCTGTAGTAGTTGCGACAATATTCAAAGGGCATTTGCCACCAGGTAGCTATCAACGTACTTGGACAGGTAGAGATGAGAACGGCAGAAAGCTCCCACCGGGTGATTATATAGGCGAAGTCCGTATAAAGGGCGAGAACTCGTATAGAAAACAGATTATCTTGAGATAGAAAAAGAATTAAATCAAGAGAAAGCCAGTGGTTCCTTCTCCATCCCATTGAAGCCATAGTGGTAGTCATCAGCAAGGTACTTCCAGAAGCTCATTGCACCTGTCGTGCTCTCTGGGTTCTTATAGTCGCTTATCACTGTTCTAACGTTTCCGAGGTGATTAAGATTCCCCTTTTTTTAAAAGGGGTGGCTCCCGCTATAAGCGGGAGACGGGGTATTTACATATCTACAAAATTTGTTATTATCTGATTTTTTAAATCCTGGATTACATTATCCAGATTATGCTTTACATCTAAATCAGAATATCTTATAACTGTCAAACCAAGACTT
>JAUHXN010000236.1 GCA_030426865.1 bacterium
CTTAGTGCCCAAATACTCATAAACCTTACCAGGGACGATTTCCTCGCTTTCTTTGGCTTCATCGACTATTAGTAGAAGTGCTTCTGATTTGATGAGATAGCTGATGCTTTCTTTATGGGTTACGTAGCCAACAGTTTCTATACATTCTTTGAAACTTGCGTTCTCGAACATTTCTATTACTTCTTCTCCGAACCTACCTACGAACACTAGCTTCAGCTTTTCTTTGTCTATCTTGCCCATCTGTATCAGCTTTTCTATAGCTTCGAATAGACTTTTTGGGTTACGCCTTCCGTAAAGTGAGCCAGTATAAGTTAAAGTGAATTTTTCATTCCTAGAGTACTCTCCTTCAGGGAAATCACTAGAATCATAACCATTAGGTACATGATGGAACTTTGATTTATCTAAGTCATTATACTTGCCGAAAGCATCTTTGATTATACCTTGCCACGCAGCTTCAACCGCAGTAGCATTTTTGAAAACGCTGTGTTCCAAACTTCTATCAATAGCAGCAGGTAAAAACCAACGATTAGGAGTAGTCAGAAATCCAGTCCAGGGATCACGAAACCCCGCTACCCAGGGCAACTTAGTCTCTTTTTGTAAGCTATTCGCAATTACAGAGCAAGTGTAAGGAGGTGAGCTACTATATATAGCATCAATCTTATATTCATTTAATATTTTCTTAGCTTCTTTTTTAGCAGAGAAAAACCAGCCAATACGAGCATCTGGTATAAATATAGTGGCTCTTATTAGTTCAGCTATTCTATCTACAAACGGCGATTTCTGATTATCATTCTTAATATTATTTACATCTAGTGCTTCACCTTTCTTTCGACCAGTGAATTTGCGGTATATATCGTAAGGTTCGAAGATCCTACTTTTACGTACTATTGTATTTTCTGGAATTTCTTTTAATAAGCTATTGTCAATTGCTTGGTATTCACCATTTTCTACTGTTAGGACTATAGGATTCCAACCGAATTCGGGTAAGTACTTTATGTGTTTTAGAACTCTTTGTACTCCAGGACCACCAGATGGTGGAAAATAATATGCGATGATTAGTAAGTTTTTCAATTAACCTTCGAAGAAATTATTTAGAAAATGAGCAAAAATCTTGTTGTTATCATCAAAGATTACATCAGAATGAAAAAGATCATCATGTTGTTGAGTAAATGGTGAATCATCGATATCATCGAAGCAATGTGCGTAAATATCAATCAATGAATCCATAGTTTGTTCCAAATGGCATTGGAATCCATAACAATTATCATTGACTTTGAATATCTGGACATCACATTGTGCAGATTTTCCAATGATATGTATTCTGTCATTGGGAATTATCTCTTCACCATGCCAGTGTAATGTTTCTATGATATCAAATTCCGGGATTATATCTCTATCTTCTTCTAAGTAAACATCGAACCAACCAATTTCTTTCTGTCTCATTGGAACTATCTTACAACCAGCTGCACTCGCTACTAACTGTGCTCCAAGACATATACCCAAAACTTTTTTATTAGCTCTAATAAGATTGTTGATAAACTGTTTTTCATCTAATATCCATGTCAACTCATTATGATCATTTACACTCATATTACCACCCATGAATATATATCCATCATACTCATCTTCGGGCATAACACCATCTTTGTAAATATGAATCTCATCCAGTTCATGGCCGTTTTCTGCAGCCCAATCTGCAATGTATGCCGGACCTTCAAAATTACAATGTAATATAACAGCTAATCTCATTACTCATCTTCACTATTATCTTCGAATAAGTTATCTTTTAAATTATCTTCTAACAATTTAGTTGGTTCACTTTGGTAAGATACAACTTTTTCTAATTTTTTCTGCATTTGTCTGCTCCTAACCCCAACTAGAGTTTTGATGCTGTTTTTGGCAGTATCCAATTGGTTTAGAGCTTTATCTAAGACATCTCCAAAAGTAGAAAATTCTTTTTTAACTTCACTTAAAACCTGCCAAACTTCGCTAGATCGCTCTTGAATAGCCAAAGTACGGAATCCCATTTGCAAACTACTTAGGAATGCAGCTAGAGTAGTTGGTCCAGTTATATTTACTCTATATAGTGTCTGTATCTCATGAAAAAGAGCAGGGTCACGAAGTATTTCGGCGTAAAGTCCTTCCATAGGAACGAACATAATCGCAAAATCAGTAGTAGTGCCAGGGTTTATATATTTATCACTAATATCTTTCGCAAATTTCTTTACTGATTTATAGAGTTCTTTTCTTTGCAACTCTGCTTCTACAAAGTCATTACTGTCGAATGCAGCAATTAGTCTAGAATAAGAGTCCGATGGAAATTTGGAGTCAATTGGTAGCATCACTTTACCATTATCATCACCAGGGAGCAACACTGCAAATTCGACTCTCTCAGATGTATTTGGTTTAGTTTGAGCATTTTTAGTATATAATGTTGGTCCAAGTATTTGTTCGAGAATTTGTTCCAATTGGAACTCACCCATTACACCACGAAGCTTTACATTGTTTAATACCTTATTAAGTCCATCCACGTCACCAGCTAGTTTTTTCATCTCACCTAGCCCTTTGTGAACCTCTTCTAATCTATCACTAACTGTGCTGAATGCTTGTGATATTCTGTTTTCCAAAGTCTTCTGTAGCTTTTCATCTACAGTTTCTTGCATTTTTTGAAGTTGTTTCGAGTTCTCCTCATTAAGACTATTGAGGTTCTTATCTACTTGTTTATTGAACTCCGAAATCTCAGATTTTATGGTCTCAGCTAATTTATCTATACGCTCTTCGTTAGTACTAGAGAGCTCTCTGATCCTTCTTTCGAAATCATTAAATTTATCATTCTGTTGAACGAACTGTTCCGAATTTCTTTTTAGCATTTCCTCTTTAAGAGCAGAGAAATTGTTTGTGAGCTCTTCCCTATTGAGTCTAAAATTAATAGTTTGCTCTTCTCTTGCTTCTTTAGTAGCATTGTACTGAGCATCTTTTATCTCTACTAATCTGGCATCTATATCTATAGTTTCATCATCACTATTCTTTGATTTTTTGAACAGGACAAATACTATCGCTAGTACTAAGATATTGACAATTAGTAGTATGATTTCCATTTTAGTCAGACCCTTTTATTACTTTGATTATGAAAGCAGCTCTGTTTTCTTCGAATACTTTCGGTACTTCTGTTTTGAGCAAATCGAATATTATATCGCTTTCTCCTCTGATTTGAGTACTCATACTATTAGTAGTTACTTCTAATCCTTCAATAGCATTGACTGCCGCAATAAAACTCTTGATAGGTGCAATATATTCTTCATTAAGAGGATATAAACTTATGTCAATTGATATTCTCATCTATCCCCCTTATACATTAAATCTAAAGTGAACTACATCGCCATCTTTTACGATATACTCACGACCTTCTATACGAAGTTTACCAGATTCTTTTATTTTCTGCTCACTTTCTAATTCGAATAAATCTGTACAGTGATAAACTTCTGCTTTGATAAAGCCTTTTTCGAAATCAGTATGTATAACTCCTGCAGCCTCTGGCGCAGTACTTCCCTCAGGGAATGTCCAAGCACGAACTTCTTTTTCACCAGCAGTGAAATAAGTTTTCAAGTTAAGTAGTTCGTATCCTTTTCGGATTAGTTTATCTAACCCACTTTCTTCTAGCCCCATATCGTTTAGGAATTCTAGTTTTTCTTCAGGAGTATCTAAACCAGCAATTTCTGACTCTAATTTACCACAGATAACTACTACTTCACTATCATTTTTTTCAGCTATTTCTCTAACCATTTGAACGTATTTGTTTTCGCCTTGTAGGTCGTCTTCATTTACATTACAGCAATATACTTGTGGTTTGAGTGTAATAAGATGCAAATCTCGAATAGCTTTAACTTCGTCTTCCGTAAGCCCTATACTTCTAGCGGCTTCTCCTTTGTTAAGAGTATCAGCTAGTTTTTGATATATTGGGGCCAAGACCTTTGCTGCATCAGCTACTTTCTTATCACTTGATTTTAATAATTTTTCGTTCTTATCTTTTCTTTTAAGAACAGACTCCAAGTCAGCCAGTGCTAGTTCAGTTTCGATAGTATCCACATCACGCACAGGATTAATATTTCCATCTACGTGTATAATATTCTCATCTTCGAAACAACGTACTACATGGACTATAGCTCCTACCTGACGAATATTGCCTAAAAATTGATTACCTAATCCTTCACCTTTAGAAGCTCCCTTAACTAATCCAGCAATATCAACGAATTCTACTATCGTTGGTATAACTTTTTGGGGTTTAATAAAATTTGTGATTTGATTCAATCTAGAATCTGGGACTGCTACAACACCAACATTTGGCTCTATAGTACAGAAAGGATAATTAGCAGCTTCTGCTGGAGCAGAAGTCAAAGCTTGGAAAATTGTTGATTTACCTACATTAGGTAATCCAACTATACCACAATTCAAAGACATATTATTTTCTCATGAGTTAATTTTATTTCAGCTACAAAATTAACTTTTATTCGACGAAAATCTAAATATTAGAATCTAAAGTTTATTATCGGGTAATATCAGCGTGAAATTCGATCCTTTACCTATTTGGCTTTCATAAGTTATCTCCCCTTCTAAAGACTCTGCATATCTTTTCGAGATTGCTAATCCAAGTCCTGTTCCACTATTACCTATAGTGTTTTCTCCCCTATAAAACGGCTCGAATATCTTATCAATATCATTATCTGTTATTCCTATCCCCTTGTCCATAACTGAGACTCTTACGCTGTGATTAACACGCTCAAGAACTATAGTTATCTCAGGATCTTCCCCAGAATAG
>JAUHXN010000237.1 GCA_030426865.1 bacterium
ATGTAAACATTAGATTATGTGCTTTCATTATGCCTACATAGCGGATAAAGTAAAAACAGGAAATAGGTTCGGGGTGACTAATCCTCCAGAGTTTGAGCCTGTATTCCACGCTAATGCCTTTGCTAATCCAAAAATGCCAGTTATAACTTCGGAAGAGCCCGATAAGGTGAATTACTATAATTGGGGGCTAGTTCCTTCGTGGATTAAATCACGTAAAGATGCAGATGATATTAGTAAGAAAACAGGAAATGCTAGGTCGGAAACAGTATTCGAAAAACCGTCTTACAGAAGTGCTATCAAGAGCAGGCGCTGTATAATCCCTGCTACAGGATTTTTCGAGTGGCGACACGAAGGCAAAGAAAAAATACCTCATTTTGTATCAACTACAGATCAAGAGATATTCACTTTTGCTGGTATCTATGAGCACTGGACAGACAAAAGCACGGGTGAAATTATTAACTCTTTCAGTATGCTCACTACAGAAGCAAACGAGCTAATGGAATATGTGCACAACCATAGAAAAAGAATGCCATTAATATTGAACAAAGAAGATGAGAAATATTGGCTGTCTGATCTGAAAAGTAAAGATGAAATAGAGAAAAGTATAACACAATACCCTTCTGAAAATATGAAATACGAAGTTATAGATAATAAAGACTTGTGGTCTTGGTCTAAAAGAAGATTCGGTTAGAAATCAAAAAAGCAAGTTAGATATCAGATATAAGATTCTTATTTCTTAATTATAAATATTATTACTAATTTATCTAGATTGATTATTGCAACAAATGGAAAAATGAAAAATGTCAAAAAAATATACGTCCGTACATTACAATGAATACTTAGCGTTGGACAAGATACTTGGTGCGCAGAATATGCGAAGTGCTGAGTTAGGTGAGCCAGCTCACGATGAGATGCTTTTTATAATCATACATCAAGTTTATGAGCTGTGGTTCAAACAGATTATTCACGAGCTAAACCTAGTAGCTAAAACACTATCTCAAGACCCGGTTCCTGAATATCAATTAGGCGAAGCATTAGCTAAACTTACTAGAGTCCACGAGATACAAAAATTACTTATAGATCAAATAAATGTACTAGAGACTCTGACACCGTTAGATTTTCTAGATTTTCGAAATTATTTGATTCCGGCGTCGGGCTTTCAAAGTTTCCAATTCCGTAAAGTAGAAGCAATGCTTGGGTTGCCGTCTCAGCAACGTATCACTTATGGTAATTATGACTACAAATCTCCATTCAACGAAGAACAACAAAAGGAATTATTAGAATTAGAGAACTCTCTTTCAATGTTCGATATATTGGAGAAATGGCTAGAGCGTACGCCTTTCTTGAAATTCAATGACTTCAAATTCTCAGAAAAATACTTAGAAGCAGTTAGAAATATGACTGAAAGAGAAAGAGCTGCAATACTAGAAACTGAGTATATAAGTGAAAAAGAGAAAGAAGGTAGAATAAAGATGCTCGATATGCAGCAAGAGTATATAGAAAATGCAATGGATAAAGAAAAACATAACGAAATGATAAAGAATGGCGAAGTGCGACTATCATTCAAAGCAACCAAAGCAGCATTGCTTATCAATCTATACCGCGATAAACCAATCCTAAGAACTCCTTACAGAATACTTGACAAGATAGTAGAAATAGACGAATCATTCATAATGTGGCGTTTCCGTCACTCACAAATGGTGTTGCGTATGCTTGGTCGTAAGATGGGTACAGGCGGGTCTTCGGGTCACGGCTATCTGAAGAAAACGGCAGATGAGCATCATATTTTCCGTGATTTGCACAATGTATCTACGCTATTAATTCCACGTTCGGAATTACCGGAGTTACCACAAGATTTGGATGACTCACTTGGGTATATTTACAAGGGTTAGTTGTGAAAGCAATTTTAATGTCTATATCCACTTTTGTGCTTATAGTACTCACTTCTTGTAGTGATTTGGGAACTACTTGTACAACTGAGTATGTTAGTTATTATCTATATGTAAAGGGAGATACACTAACGGATTACTTTACGATCAGACTATCTACTAATGACACAATAAGGGAGCAATACGATGATTACTTTCCTGAGGATAATGAAGGGGTTACATAGTACTCACAGACGGTCATCGTAATATATTAGAAGACAGGAAGGAAGCTTTTCTATTCATAGGCAAAATAGACAACGAAAAAGTAATCGAAGAATATTACATCTTCGGTGCAGGTGAATGCCACGTCTATAAAGAATCTGGTAAAGATAAAATTGACCTAGAAAGTTCAGAAATTCAATGATATAGTATTCTATTCAACTTATATTAAGAATTGAGATTTGTAGTAATTTCCGAAAGTAGAAATATAAAATATAATAATTAGTTAGAGTTGAAATGAGAACTAAAGTATTGAAAACAAATCTATTATTAATTGTTTTATCAGTTGTATTCCTATCTTCTTGTTCAAGTGTAGAACTACGAAGAAAGTTTATTAAAACTAAAAGTTCAGATGTTTTATGGGCCAATAAAAAATACTATTCATTTAATTATAATAACGATAGTACTAATATTGACTTATATATATTTTCTGGAGATAGAGAATTAACTTTTGGCTTCGAATATTTACCAATATTTCCAAGTTTTTGGGATAGAATAATATTAAGACAAGATAGAGTTGATATTAGTTTAGAAATAAATGAAACAATTGAGAATTTGAATGGTTTTCTAACGATTAAATTAAACGGAAAAACAATAAGTTATAGAATCAAGTGGTATCATACTAATAGAGGTAGTATCGATTACAAGATAGAATTCTATGCTGATTTAGATTATATTTATCAGATGGAATTAATCTTTAATGAGTTCGAGGTTAATAACAAGAAGATTAAAATTCCAAATTTACTACTTGATAAGGTAAACTACATAGGTTATAGAGAATTTTTTGCGAGTTAAAATAGTTATCATGCATTCAAATAACTTAAACCTCTTCCTAATTAGCTGTAACATTGTTATATTGTACTTGTTAGATTTTTAAACAGGAACAAGAAACTATGAAACAGCTACTATTTACCATATTACTACTAATCCCATTCGGGATATTCTCTCAGACTAATGTGATAGAACCCCAGCTACATAGCGATATAGAATTTGCTCTCCGTGATTCAACTTTTAATTTTATAGAGCATAACGGATTAGTATATACAATAGCCGATGATGGGATACACGGTTTGGAACTTTGGGTGTTCGATGATGAACAAAACAGTTTACGTATGGTAATGGATATCAATACTAATGGTGATTCGAATCCTATAATAGTTAGCAATGGGGTTGATAGAGGACTCATCTTTTATGCTTATGATGGTATAAGAACTGGTTTATGGGCAACAGATGGAACTGAATTAGGGACGAAATTACTCAAGTATTTTAGTAATTCACAATTCAAAGCAGGATTTATCAATGATAACTGGGGTGGGTACAAAATCTTTAAAGGAGAGTTATATTTTGGTGAATCAGAATTAGATAGTCAAGATTATGAACTTTGGAAAACGGACGGTACTCCAGAAGGTACTAAGTTAGTAAAAGATTTAGAACCTAATAAATCATCACAACCAAGATACTTCCACGTAGTAGGGGATAGACTGATCTTCAGAACTAATATTGATGATGGTGATATTTGGTCAACTGATGGAACTGAAGAGAATACTAGAAGAATATCAAGTGGGAAGAACGAAGTATCAGGAAATAGTTATTATTGGAGTAGTAGCCCTACTCATTATTTTTATTTAGATAGTCTTGATGACAGAATTGAGCTATGGTCAACAGATGGAACAATAGATGGAACTTTTGCACTAAGTAATAAATTGGAAGACACTAGCTTTGATTGGCGAGGGATGGTTTTACTTAATAATATATTATATTTTACTGGGAATAGAAATGGTGGTAATATAGTTTTGTGTGCAACAGACGGTACAATAGAGGGTACAAAAGAAGTCATAGAAATTACTCGTGACATATCTACATACTTTGACTATTTGTCTTTCTCCAATAATAGTAATCAGAATCTTTTTTTTAGCACATATAAAAGTGAAAAGAATAGTCTATGGGTAACCGATGGCACTAATTCTGGAACTAATAGAATCTCTCCTACTGATTTGTATAATATAGTCAGAAGTAAGGAAAGTATTGTTTCAGATAGATTATATTTTACAAGTTTTGATGAATCAAACCGAGAGGATCTGTGGGTTTCTGATGGCACTTCAGGTGGAACACATTTCGTTAAGAATTTAGCTGTTGGAGATGATAGAGCTAGAATAGAATTCACTTCTGAAATTATAGACGGCAAGGTGCTTTACTATTATAAAGATGAAAAGGGAATAGCTTCAACTTGGCTGACAGATGGCACAGAGGAAGGTACATTTATACTTAATCCGAATCTAACAAATCTAACTCGTATGTTCCATTCTGATAATCAGATCAATAATATTCTATTTTTTACAGAAATTAGTGAGTCTGATTCAGTTAGAATGTGGCAAACAAACATGACAAAAGAGGGGACAAGCATAGTTATGCCATCTGACCAATCTCATAATAATCATGTTCTACCTCACCAATTCTACCAAATAGAATACAATAATTACATCTATTTCTTTGCTAACTATTATGGTAAAGGAGAACAACTCTATCGCATTGCTAATACTATATCTTCAGTAGAAGTATCAGAAGAAGCCGAGTTAGTGACCGTTTACCCAAACCCTGCGAAAGATTATATACAGTTACAGATAGACAAGCCATTGCAACTAAGTATAATTAATATTACAGGTGCTAA
>JAUHXN010000238.1 GCA_030426865.1 bacterium
CGAACTCTGCTCGGATTTTAATTATATCATCTTTTGATAATAATTTTGTTGATAGTAAGTATTCCTCATAGTTTACAACTGGGTCTTTCTTTTCCCATTCGTCAAATAATTCTTGAGGTATGTATTTGGTACCCGATGATTCCTCATGGCCTCTCATTCTGAAAGTGATGCACTCAAGTAAAACTGGTTCTGGATTATCTCTCATATTGGTCATTAAATCTTTTACTGTTTCATACACTTCTAAGATATTATTACCATCTACTTTCAGAGCTTTTATACCATATCCTGGCCCTTTCGAGACAAAGTCTTCCATAGCAAATTGCTCAGAGCTTGGGGTAGATAATCCGTACCCATTGTTCTCAACTAAAAATATTACAGGCAGTTTCCATACCGCTGCTAAGTTAAGTGCCTCGTGAAATTCACCTTCGCTAGTACCACCGTCTCCAGTGAAAACCAGAGTACCTATCTGTTCGGATTTTAATTTCTTTGCTAACGATAGTCCGTTAGCTATACTTAGTTGAGGACCTAAATGAGATATCATACCTATTATGTTATCTTCAATACTCCCAAAGTGGAATGAACGGTCTCTTCCTTTAGTATAGCCGTTGGCTTTTCCTTGAAATTGCGAAAATAGCTTTTTTAGCGGCATATTACGACTAGTAAATACACCTAGATTACGGTGCATTGGTAATATAAACTCGTCATCTAACATTGCCAAAGTGGAGCCAACAGAAATCGCCTCTTGACCTATACCTGAAAACCATTTAGATATACGGTTCTGTCGTAATAGTAATATCATCTTTTCCTCGATCATTCTTGGCAAGAGTATATTACGATATAGAGTCAATTTCTCGTCTTTGGACGTTTTAAACTTGTTATAATTAAAGGGATTGCTTTTTGCAGGCATAATTTTCAAATTATTACGAAAAAATAAAGTATAATTTAATCATAATCTATTTAATAGAAGTATAGATTTATTCATTAAACTAATCTGAATAGTATCATTCGGATATAGTTTTATCTTCTTTTTTATATTTCATTTATTATACTATCTAAATCTTTCGGTGAGATATTTAAAAAACCATCATTTTTCAATTTTATAGATAACACATCTTTAGAAAGTCCGAGTATATTCTTTCCAAATTCTTGTGTTTTAATTTCAATTATATCTTCTATTTTTACTTTACGAGATCTAAAAAAAGCCATTCTAGCAGTAAGCGTATTATTATCTATAATATAATAAGTGAAACCAAAACTAAGAAATGCGGTAAACCAAACAAGAGCTGAAATAATTAACATAATATTTGGAGTAACTTGACTACTAGAGGGAGCAGTGTCAATAATAGATAGAATTGTAAAAATCGAAACTCCAATTGCTGGACCTAGTACTATTGTTAAGCCAAACCAGTCAATTTTTGTTCTGAATTTCAATTTTTCTGACATCGATTAAGTAGTGATTAGTTCTGATAACTTCAAAACAGCATCTACATAAGCGTTACTATGGTTATAGTGCCATATAGCTTTGCGTTTCTTCTTTTCAGTGTTCCCCCAACCATTTGAGCTAAGGTAGTTACCTACACTGTATATAGCGTCTTCTTTGTCAAAAAGATTTACAATATCATCCCCGTTACCATCTACAGCCCAACTAACATAACTAGAAGGAAGAAATTGTGACATACCAAAAGCACCTGCCCAAGAACCGTTAATCTCAGTGATTGGAATGGGTGATAATTTATTCAATTGTTCTAAAGCAATTAATTGTTCCATGGCCCAATTAGTCTTATATTTTGCACGTTTCTTTAATTTAGATAGATACTTTTCTAACTCACTCGAATCGTTATCATAAGTTTCCTTAAGAGTTTTCGAATTCATATCAATGAATATACTTTGGTCTGCAAGTGCAGTACTTAAAAACACGCTTACTATGTTGTTATTTCCAAGGTATCCACCATGGCGAGTTTCTACATATAGTATAGAAGTGATTACTTCTTTAGGTACGCCATATTTATCCTCAGCAGCTTGAAGTATTTCTAAGTTTTCTTCTAAAAAATTTTTTGATTTACTTACTGCTCTCGAATTATAATGGCTACTATAGTCAGCAGCTTTACCAGTGCCAATGACATTAATTTTTACAAACCCTTCATCGAATTTTACATTCTCATCATTTATCAAATTATAAATGAAAGCCGAATCAACTCCTTTTTTGATGAGTTTTTCTGCTACAGGTTTAAACAATTCTTCACTTGATATTTCATTGTTCGCAGAAGAATAAGATATATGTATAGAACCGAGAATAAAAGCTGAGCAAAGAATAAGCCCAAACTTAAAATCTGATATTGATTTATATGTAAGATTGAAATTCATTTTATTTTCCTTTATGCTAAGGGAAACTTAAGAAATAAAATTGATTTATTTAAATAATATTTATCTACTTATATCTATAAACACTTTAAACAATCATTTTGTTACAAAAAAAACGCCCCAAATAATGGGGCGTTGATTTTTTATTCAATTTTATATTAAGATAGTCTAGTGTTTTTTGATTTCACTTACTATTTTTTCATAATCTGCTTTTACTTTCTTATCTGTTTCTAGGTAATTGTCTATAGCACGACAAGAATGTAACACAGTTGAGTGGTCACGACCACCAAAGTGAGCACCTATACTCTTCAGTGATAGATTAGTCAACTTCTTAGATATTTGCATACACATCTGACGAGAAAGGGCTATCTCGTGCTTTCTTGATTTAGATTCTATAGCATCTATTGAGATATTATAATAATTAGATACAGTTTTCTTGATATCATCCATAGTGATTTCTCTGTTTTCTAATTTTGCTACTCCAGCTACAACCTCTTTTGCTAATTCTAAGCTGATATCTTTTTTATCCAAAGTTACTTTAGCTATTAGTCCTATCAATGATCCTTCTAACTCACGAATACTTGATGTTACATTTTCAGCCATGTATTCCAATACATCATGTGGTAACTCAATACCTTCATTCAGCGATTTCTTTTGTAATATAGCCATTCTAGTTTCTAAGTCCGGCTTTTGAATATCTACTGATAAACCCCATTGGAAACGAGAAATAAGTCTTTCATCTAAGCCAACTAATTCTTTAGGAGATTTATCTGAAGCTAGGATTATTTGTTTTCCACTTTGATGCAAAGCATTAAAAGTATGGAAGAAATTATCTTGAGTCTTTTCTTTACTACTAAAGAACTGAATATCATCTACTATCAAAACATCTACACCTCTGTAAAAACTTACAAAGTCATTTACACTATTGTTTTGAATAGAAGTGATGAACTCCATAGTAAACCTATCACTTGAAGTATATCTAACCTTCATTTTTGGATTTTTCTTGATAACTTCATTACCAATAGCTTGTATTAGGTGGGTTTTACCTAATCCAGTTTTACTATATATAAATAATGGGTTGAAACTTGTTCCACCTGGCTTTTTAGCTATAGCTTCTGCAGCTGAGAACGCAAGTTGATTATTGTCGCCTACTACAAAGTTATCAAAATGATAACGTGGATTTAGTCCAGTAGCGAACTCTTCTTTCTTGTTTTGCTCAGCAAAATTAATAGCACCTTGAGAACCTGTACTATTTCTAAATGCTGGTACTCTAATAGTTCTATTTTCTAGTGTATCATCCGAATCATTCTTGATTACTACTTCGTATTGAAGATTGATTTTACTACCCATAACCCTTGTCAGTGAATTTCTCAATAGATCGTAGTAATGTTCTTCGATCCACTCATAAAAAAACTGGCTAGGTGCTTGAACGATTAGGTTGTTATCTTCAATTCGTAGTGGAATAATTGGTTCGAACCAAGAACTAAATGCCTGCTCATTAAGATTGTCTTTTATTATATCTAGACATTCTTCCCATTTGATTCTAGCTTTTTCGTCTCTATTAGTCGGTGACTTTCTATCCTTAGAAATGTCTTTCGTCGAATCCTTCTCAGGGAACAATGCAAATTTGTCTTTTTGATTTGCCACGTATATACCTGCTTAACTTTTATGTTTGTATAATTATTATTTCGTATCTTTCCTGTTAATAAAAACCAGATGATGAGGAAAAAATATTATCTGATTTGAATTATGACCACAGTTCCAATTTTGTGATTTTTTGTATTAAAGGCAAGGAATTTATTTTCAATATTTTTTAAAATTTATTTGCATTTTTCAAAGGTTAAAAAAATCAATAAGTTATGGGTGCAAACACAATATTAACACACCCTTAATCATAAATACACAGTAAGTGGTTGCAAATAAAATAAGTTAGTGAGGCCTGTCGATATCTGTAAAATTGTTTAATTTTGCCTAAGTGTGTTGATAAATAGGGGGAAGTAATTTTCAACATCAAAGTTTTCCACAAAAATGTAACTAAGATAGTTTTCCAATTCTTTTGTAGTTTGTGAAACTTTTTTAGCACTCAAATTGTCTATTGCTACATAATGAAATTCAAAATACTATATATTATTCTATTAAGTATCCCTATTATTGCTAATTCTCAGTGGCTGAATAAATGGGAGAAAGTAAACATAGCTGGTAGATATTCTCAAGAAGCTTATCTGGATGTATTCTTTCTACCTAGTGATAGAAACCTAGGATGGATATGTGGAAATGAAAGCCAAGTGTCATTTACCAAAGATGGTGGTGATAATTGGGAGACTGTCAATGTGGATCCTAATAATGTTATACAATTAGAAAGCATTCATTTTACTTCGCCAAGTGT
>JAUHXN010000239.1 GCA_030426865.1 bacterium
ATAGTTGCAAATGGACGTGGTGCTGATGATGCTTCCGACTTCGAAGAAATAGGTTATCTGGGTTATCCCTTCTCTATTTCTGAAGAATTTCAAATGAGAAATACTAATGCAGATATAGAAGAATCATTTGATAGAGTTAGGGACATACAAGAAGTGTGTGAAATACATAATAAGAGATTAGTAGTCTATATATCTATGGCATTCGGTAATCCTTATAATGAGAAATGGGATGCTGAGATAGTAGCAAAATGGATAAACAAATTAGAACGAGAAGGTATTAAAATATTCTCGTTAGCTGATACTATAGGTGTATCAACTCCCGAGAGTATTAAGTATCTATATGAGAACTTAGTAAATGATCACCCTTCTCTAGAGTTAGGTGTTCACCTACATAGCAAACCTGAATCAGCGAAAGAAAAAATAAAAGCAGCTTATGAATCTGGATGTAAACGTATTGATTCTGCTATTAGAGGGTTTGGTGGTTGTCCTATGGCAAAAGATGATTTGGTCGGAAATATTTCCACTGAAGACGTACTAGAAGTTTTGAATAGTGAAGATAAGAAATCTATAAATATGGATTTATTCAATGAATCCAGAGAAATGAGTTATAATATTTTCTCTTAGACCTTTGTGTATTCAACTGTAAGGAACCATCCACGTTTCTTCTTGTTTACAAACATTGATATAACTTTTGAAGCTAGTCGAAGCATTGGGTTGAATCGTTCTAGTCTATCATAGAAAGTGAAGTAAGTCTTGACTTCCAAGTCTTTCATAGGTAGATCTTTAACTATCGCTTTTGCTTCTTCAATTGTATAGCCCTTTGTACCTGCACTTTCCATATTATCAAATAAAGCTTCATCGACAGTCATAGATAGTTTACCTTTTAGTAGCGCGTGTTTCACCCAAAAAAAATATGCTAGCATCGATTTTCTATTATAAACCATAATCTTTGCTTTTCCTCCTGGTTGCAAGACCCTGTAAATCTCTCTAAATGCTTTTGGAGTATCCGGTGTATGATGTATAACACCCCACGAATATACGAATTCGAATGTATTATCATCATAAGGAAGATTCTCACTATCCCCTATTTCAAATTTAGCTTCTAGACCTTCTAAAGATAATCTATGTTTAACATGAGCTATTGATTCAGGTGTCAAATCAATACCATGAGCATCGGCACCATTTCGGACCCAATTTATAAAATCAGTTCCAGCTCCTAAACCAACTTCAAGCATTTTCTTCCCTTTGCCCGATGGGAAATCAGCAAATTCGAGTATTTCTGGTTCTCTAGAATATCTTTTTTCCTCTATTGCATCAAAATATTCTTTGGTGAATTTCTCAGCATCTATCTCGTCAGTACCGCAAGCTTGGTTGTCCCAGTAGCTTTTTACTTCCTCTTTTAGCTCTTTATTTTTCATAAGCTTTTTATTTATATATAATTCGTATATTTGCAGTTGTTAATTTAACAAATTTTTAAAAACTATTGTGCCTAGAATTGCAAACACTTCTATTATTGTATTAATACTATTTATTAGTACATTTTCTGTTTCATCTATTGAACTATTAGATTCGGATCTAAATTTCAAGTTTGGAACAGGTTTTGACTATTCAGCATTAAGTAGTTATTATAATAATAGTTCCGTTGAAAAAGCCGAAAAACAGGCGTTAAGAACAGTTGTATTTATTACTGAGAATGGAGATTCATCACATACTACTATAGGCGATATTAATATTGACTATACTGAATTCCATAATCGTTATTTTTTTGAATACAAGCTGAATAATAGAATGTCTGCAGAATTAAATTTTGATTTAGCTTATTACTCTTTAGAGAACAGCTTTACATATAATGACACTTTAAGAGATGAAAATCAAAATCCAATAACAGATCGATGGGGTGAAAGTCAATATCAAAAAATTGATGTTCCTGATATGAATACAAGTCTTTTTAGACTAATGTATATAAATCCGAAATTGAATTATTATTTACTAAATGATGAATCAGGTAAGTTAAAAGTAGAGTTAGATGCCGTTGTTCCTTTGTCTTTTAATAATACTAGTGAGTATAAAGAAGGTGATTTTATAGGTGATGGATTTTTACAAATTGGTGCTAATATGAAGTACCGAGCAATATTTGAGACTACTCAACTTGAATTTGCTGCTGGATATATAAATAGGAGTGAAGTTTATTCTGATCAATTGAATGCTAGATTAGGAGTTTTTTTTACGAAAGTGAAAGATACTTATTTCTATATTATAGCAGATTATAATCATAGCTTGACTAATCCCGAAAATGTAGAATTTGCTATTACACAATTACCTGCATTTGAAAGTTATTTATCTACAAAATTCGGACTTAACGTAAATATAGATAATTTGGAATTAGATGTAGGTTATACTTTCGTCCCTTGGGGAAAAAATTATTGGTTAATGAATAGACTAAACGCTAGTTTCCATTACTTTATAAAATAGAAAAAATATAAAATCGTCGTAAGTTCAATAATTGTAGTAAGTATGGATTTACGGCATAAATTTTGCAAGACTTACTATTAGACATTTAAATATGTCAAAGTATCATGAACAAATTTAGGTTTCGAAACCTAGTATGAGAAAAAAGAAGAATAACTCAAAAGGATTACTATCAAAGCTATTGCTTACTGGGGTAATCACTTTTAGTATAATCACTATTTATAATCATGATAGTGCAACTGCAACTAATGAGTATTCACCATTAACTGCATTTGAAGATTTGTCAGGTGAATTTGACATTCTCGAAAATGAAGAATTCGAAGAATATCGTTTCGAAGAAAATATAGCCCCGAAATACTCTATCGAAATAGACGGAAAGGCCTCTTATTATGCAGATAAATTCCATAATAGACTTACCGCCAATGGTGAACGTTTTAACATGAACGATTATAGTGCAGCTCATAAGACACTGCCATTTGGTACTATACTAAGAGTAACAAATGTTAAAAATAATAAAAAAACATTTGTTCGTATTAATGATAGAGGTCCTTATGCAGGTAATAGAATTCTTGATTTATCTAAAAAAGCTGCTAAAGACTTAGGTCATTTAGGGCTCTACAGAGTTAAGTTAGAAGGATTTAAAATGGGTCAAAAGAAATTTAATACTACAGACAAAGACTACTATTTTGGTCTTTCTTATAATAAAGATCTTCTATGTTTACCAAGGGAACATTATTATTTTGTTGATTCTACAGCAAAGTTTGGTGACATAGTAAGAATGTATAATTTAGCTATAAAAAATGATCCAGATATTATGATATTAGCTGATGCTTCTGAAAAAAATAAAATGGAAGTAAAGCATTCAGATGTACTTTACTATTTGGGTAAGGTCAATGAATCGACAATTTACGAAGATCAAATGGTCTCGAATCAATAGGAATTTAAAAACAGCTTTTTCGAGCTGTTTTTTTTTAACTTGTTAGAGCTAATTCATTTTGTTAATTTAGTAAACTTTTTATGAAATATATTTTTGGAGTTAATGTGAAAAGATTAGTAGTCGCATCCCTATTTTTATTCATTGGAGCTGTTTTATTGCAAGGTTTCCAGTGTGCCTCACAAGAAATGAATAGTGCTAAAATGGATTATCAGAAAGGAAAATTTGATGATGCCATAGAAAATATCAGAAAAGAACTTAAGAAAAACCCAAAGAACGAAGATGCTCATATATTACATGCTCAAATTCTATTCAAGAAAGGAGATTTTGAAGGTGCAGCTAATGTAATTGCAGAATCTAGAGATTATATCAAATCTAAAAAGAATAAAGAGGCCGCAGCATACATTGAGACTCAAATCTTATCGGGTGCTTATTCTACTGCATATAGTAGTTATCAAAAGTATTTTCAAGAAAAAGATGGGAAATTACTTGATCAATCAATAAAAGCTGCTGATTTAAGCTTAAAACTTCGTCCACAACTATTCGATCTTTATAATCTTAAAGGTAGAGTATATGAAGAGAAAAATGCTGATGCTAAAGCTATTGAATCTTATGAAGCATTTATACGTGCTAATGAATCTGAATATGAGTTAGCCGAAGAATCTAATATTAACTTAGATATGTATAGAGAAGAAGCTATCTCAATACTAGGTCAACCTACAGAAAGTGTAACTGTGCAAGATACTAACAGAGGATACACAACAATAACAGATAAAATAATTTATGACGGAAATGAAGTTTATCTTCATTCTAAAAAAGAATCTAATGCTGGCAGTTATAGCGTAGAAGGCTGGAGATTGAATTTACCTGAACAATGGAGCAAAGCCGAGAGATTCCAATATAACCCTATTAATATAGACCCTTATGCAGCATTAGCTCAAAAATATTACAGTAATAAAAAATATGATGACGCCATTCGTAACCTTGATTATTTAATAACCTTGAAACCATCGAATAAAGAAGCTGGTGGTCTAAAAATTCAAATATTACAGGAAACAGGTAATACAGATAAAGCGATAGCAGAGTTAGAAGAAGCAACTAAAACTTCACCTGATAATAAGAGATATTGGTTGCAGTTTGGTGATTTGCTATCAAGTATGGGTAAATATGAAGAAGCAATTAGTAAATATGAGGCAGCTATAAGATTAGACCCTGATTATGATTATGCTCTTTACAATATAGCTTCAGCATACAAAAACAAAGCGGGTTTACTTCAAAAAATTGAACAAGAGAAATTAGAAAAAGACCCAAAT
>JAUHXN010000240.1 GCA_030426865.1 bacterium
AGTTACGATTACTCCCTTTACCATTTACTAATCAAACAATATAGATTATTAGATAATAAAGAAATAGCCAAATTCTTATTTGTAATATTAGATGCTAATAAGTGCAGATTCAATGTTACAGTTTTAATATTATTTTAATCATTTCGTAACATTCCCCTCTTAAATGCAGTTTTATTAGGTAGAGGAATAAAACAATTTTACTCAAAAAACAATAATATAATTTGTTTTAATAAGACTTTTGTATTAATTTATTATTCCAAAAGTGTCAGAGTGTGTCAGAATTACTCAACACTTATTACTAAGTAAATGAATGTTTATAAATTTTTTAAGGGAAGCGTATGTTTGGAAAATATACTAAGCTGATATCGCTATTCGCTATATTTTTTGCAATGTCATATATGAATTTGACTTCAAAAAGTGTGGGTAGCGCATCATTATATATGTATGGAGCAATAATAGATGCTACAGCTCAAGATGACTCAGAGGGAGGAATCTTAGCTAACAAAGAGATTAGGATTATTAATCTAGGACCTATTATAAACCACCCCGGTGTGGATTATGCCCCTACTATTTCTGCTGATGGTAAAACATTGTTCTACGTATCAAACAAGCCTGGAAGTATAATGACAGATGATGATGATTTGTCACATGATTTTTGGGTTGCTAAAAAAGCAGATCGTATGGATACAGTTTTCAATCAACCTTATAATCTAGACCCTTCTAATAATATGGGACTTAACGGTGTTAATACTGTCCTAAATGAAGGTGCTGCATCGGTAGCCGCAGATAGACAGTCTTTATATTTTACTGCTTGTAACAGACCAGATGGTCTTGGTAGTTGTGATATATACAAAACATCTATTCAAGGTGACCAATGGGGTCGTCCAGTAAACTTAGGAAGAAATGTAAACTCTAAGAGTTTTGATTCTCAACCAACAATTACACCTGACCAAAGTAGAGTTTATTATGTTTCTACAAGAAAAGGCCCTAACTCTGACGGTGAACCAGAAGAAAAGAATTTTGATATTTGGTATTCTGACTATGACTTCGATTTAGAAGAGTGGGGAGCATCAAAGAACTTAACTGCAATTAATACTTCTGGAAGAGACGTATCACCATTTATCGCAGCAGACGGAGTGACTCTATTTTTCGCTTCTGATGGACACGAGCCAAATTACGGTGGACAAGATTTCTATGTAACTCGATATGACCCAGGTACAGATTCTTGGTCAAAACCAGAAAACATAGGTACACCTATTAATACAGAAAATGATGAACAGTTTATAACATTGCCAGCTTCTGGTGATATTATTTATTTCTCTTCTAATAGAGAAGATTTGAGAGGCGCTCAGGGAAGTTTAGATGTTTATATGGCATTTGTACCTTCTTTCTTCAAGGCTGTCAGCTTAGCTGGAACAGTTAGAGATGAGTGTACTGGTGAATTTATACCAGCTAGAATCTCAATCAGAAACCCAATTACTGGTGAATTATATTCTGATGAACTAAATGAAGGACATCAAACTTTCGAGAAGATTATCACTAATGATTGGTATGGTGATCCTAAGGATAACCATAAGTATATTAATCTAGAGATTACTGCTGAACACCCTAGCTACGGTAAAAGAACTGTAGTTCAAAAAATCGAAAAGCCAGAAGTTACTAATAAAGCTGGCGAAGAAGGAGCTATAGCACTAGAATACAATGTAGATATCACTTTAGGTAATAGACCAGTTCTAAAAGCTAATGTAGATATGGCTGATTATATAAAGAAAAGTTCTGCAAGTAATCCTGATTTAGCTAGTTTCAATGGGCTAGTTATGGAAGAAGTACTTAGCTGGGATTTATACCCACTATTAAACTATGTATTTTTTGATATAGGGTCTTCTACTTTACCAGATAGATATATCCAATTTGATGGTCCGAATAATGCATTCAAAGCTAGTTTTTCTGATACGACTATACCGGGTGGTACTATAGATAAATATTACCATGTATTAAATATTTATGGTTTTAGATTAACTAAAAATCCTGATACTAAAATCACTTTGGTAGGTTGTAATGACAACACTAATACAGGTGAAAAAGGAAATACTGAACTTTCTAAATCTAGAGCAGAAACTGTATTCAACTACTTGAATAAAGTATGGGGTATTAGCGCTGACAGAATGAAAGTAGAATATAGAAACTTCCCTGAAATCAAATCAAATCCAAAAGATTCAATGGGTCTTGCTGAAAACAGACGAGTTGAAATACTTTGTGATAATTGGGAAGTAACAAAACCAGTATTCGAGAAAGATCCTAAAACATTCCCTCAACCAGTAAAAATGAAATGGGAAATGGAAAATGGAATTGACGAATCAATCGTAGCTAAAAGAAGAATCGAAATTCAAAAAGGAAATGGTGATTGGAAAACTCTAACTGAAGTTGGAAGAACTGAATCACTTTATGAGTGGGATTGGAAATCAGCTGCTGGTAAATACCCTAAAGATGAAGAATCATTCACTGCTAGATTAGTAGTAATATCTAAAGCAGGTAAAGAGTGTATTTCAGAGCCAGTTACAGTACCAGTAATGCAAGTATCTTCTGAACAAAAAATTGTTGAACAAGGTGCTGATACAATGTACGAAAACTACAGCTTAATCCTATTTAAATTTAATAGCTATGATGCTGGACCCCTTAATGACAGAATCATGAAAGATTATGTTTACAATAGAGTAAGACCAGAATCAGTAGTAGAAGTTATCGGTCACACTGACGTTGTAGGGCTTTATGAAACTAATGCTAAGCTATCAGTTAATAGAGCAAAGACTGTTTATAATGGTATCAACAAAGAATCAAAAGGAAAGTATGCTGACTTAGAAATGAGTGGAGTTGGTGAAGATGAGCCACTATACGATAATAATACTCCTGAAGGTAGATTCTATAACAGAACAGTACAAGTACTAATTAAAACTCCTATTACTGGTAAAGAGTAATAAATAGTAAAAATTAGTAATTAATTTTCAAGCCTCGTATTTCATACGGGGCTTTTTTATTTTAAATTGCAACTATATGAAAAACGAAATAAATATTTATACTGATGGATCTTGTCTTAATAATCCCGGTGCAGGTGGTTGGGGCATAGTCGTTATATTGCCAGATGGTAGAATAGAAGAATACTCCAAAGGTTTTGTACTAACAACAAATTCTAGAATGGAAATGAAGGCAATGTATATGGCTCTCAAATATGCTGAAAAACATGGTAAAGGTGAGGTCAATATATATTCGGATTCTAACTTTATAATTCAAGCATTTACCAAACATTGGTTAGATGGCTGGGTTAAAAAAGGATGGAAAAAACAGAAAAATGAACCAGTCGCCAATGCTGATATATGGAAGAAAATATACCCACTATATAAGAAACTAGACGTTAACTTTATCAAAGTAAAAGCCCACAGTGGAATAGAATACAATGAGCAAGTAGATGAACTGGCAAGAGCAGCCGCTATGGGGGATGAATTAATTGAAGATGAAGGTTATATACCAAATGGTGAAGCAGCTCAAACCTCTATTCTTGATTCCAAAAAAGAGAACAATATTACACTAGAAAACGTTTTATCTAATGGGGTTCCTTCAATAAAAATAAAGAGCGGAACTAAATCTATAACTGTACCAAAACAACAATTGGAAGATTTTATAAAATGAGATTCAATAATTTATTTTACATAGCATTATTTTTATTATTTGGATTTGGAGTTTTACAATCATCTGATAATGATGAAAAGAGATTTTCCAAAATTGTTATGAAAGCAAATAGTGAGAATTGGTCATCTCTACCTTATGGCGAATTAACAGTCAAGGTAGGTAAAGAATTTATCGGAGTACCCTATGTAGGTGGAACTTTGGATAAAAATCAAATAGAAAGCTGTGTAATAGAACTTGATAAGCTTGACTGTGTAACTTTTTTCGAATTATCAATAGCTATAGCAGATGCATTAATTACAGAAGACGACCCTACAATTGAAAGTCTATACGACAGGGTTCAATATACAAGGTACAGAGAAGGAATTATAGATGGTTATGAGAGCAGATTACACTACACTTCTGATTGGATATTTGATAATATAGAAAAAGGGGTAGTCGCAGACATAACTGAAGAATTGGGAGGTGAACCTTTAGACCTCAACGTGTACTTCATGTCAAAGAATGCTAACAAATACCCTATGTTAAAAGGTAAAAAAGACTTGATTGCAAAAATCAGAAATATTGAAATAGAAATTAACGAAAATCAAGCATTTTATATTCCTAAAGAAAATGTACAAGACGTAATGGAAGACTTACAAGATGGTGATATAATAGCATTTGTAACAAGTATAGATGGTTTAGATTATGGACATATTGGATTAGTTAATAAAGAAGATGGTACTGCCAGACTAATGCACGCTTCTACAAGCGCTAAGAAAGTAATACTAGACACTACTATAGACGAGTATATAGACGGGGTTAGCAAATTCATAGGAATTACAGTTTTACGTCCAATAGCTCCATTGAAATAAATGTCATTTAAGAAAAGATTCCAATTCCCAACTAATTACTACCTGCTAAATCTAATTTTCATGTTGGAGAGAACTGCATGGTTTATACTAATTATACAAATCCCAATTTTCATAGCGCAAAAAGGTGAAGGTGGACTAGGATTTTCTCAATCGGATAAAGGTATAATTTACTTATACTGG
>JAUHXN010000241.1 GCA_030426865.1 bacterium
GTCATAATCAAATGAATTTTAGAACTAAAAATATAATAAGAATATAAAAGCGAATAGTCTATCTATCTTCCACCCGCTAGTGATATACGCAAGTCTAATCCGACTTGGGTTGTGCTGAAACCAGGGTTGGCTGCACCAGCTGTTATAGTTGCATCATATCGGAAGAAGAATGAAGCGGTTACTCTGTTACTGATAGAATAACGAATTCGGGGCTCTATTGTTATCTGTGTATCACCTTGTAGTTCACGACCATCATTATCTTGTAAACTAGCTTCATCAGATACATCAAACGTTGCTCTAGAATTATCTTTGATTGAGAATAAGAAACTATATTCTATGTTGTTTTTCAAACTAAGTCCCAAAAACTCCCATTCCAAACTCTTCATAGTATAATTTGCCTGGGCGCTTATCTCATTAGTACTTGTCTTTTGTATAATACTTCTACTTGAAGAATTAAGATTGAAATTAGTAGTTGCATTCCATCTCAAATTAGCTGTTAATTGTCCGTCTAGCTTTTCTTCATCAAATGTCCACGATACTCCTAACATTGGTTGAAAGCCATATTGTACCATCTGGTTTTCGTATGCTTCACCTTTATCAGTAATTTTGATGCTTTCATCATATATAGAGCTATATCTATGTTCCAATCTTACTTTTTTCACATAAGAGCTCCACACGCCCCAGTTTTCTAATCCCTCCCAAGTAATACCATAATTAGGCGCAGGTAAGAATTTACGAGCAGCTCCACTACTAATACTAAATGCTTCTAACTCTTCGAAGAAAGACTCAGAAAGTGCTCTTTGCTTAGCCCTGTTTTGTTCTAATTCTGATATCCCACTATTTTCTATCTCTGTAGATCTAGTATTATACACATCTACTACGTTGTCTATCGTATTGCCAAAGGGATTAAATCCGAATATAGTTGGGAAAGACATATACGATCTGCTGAACGAGCGCATTGCAATTACGTTCGTATAGGTAGGTGTTCCGTTTATATCGGTCAATACCGTCTCGTTCCTATTGTAAGCAACAGTCGAGTTCCATTTTAAGTCGAGTTGAGCTCCTGGCCACAAAGGTCTAGATGTCGAAATATCGAACGTAGTCGATTGCGTAAAGTTATCTTGCATAATCCCATTTGGTGGTCTAATACCATCAAATGCAGAGAAACCAAAGAATGGAAAAGCCGATGAAGAAACTGTATTGAATCCTCCATGTGGGCTACTTACTAATCCTAATTGATAAGCCAGACTAGGACCATTAGCCAGCGAACCGCCTCCAAATCCCCAAACATTATTGATACCAGTTCCACCATATACACCCGGGTTAACAGATGAATTGTTCTGATTCAAACCAATTCTAACTGTCTCAAAATCTAGGAAAATAAACTTGAATACATTTCCAATTTTATCAAACACTGTTTGGTTAGTATCTACTGGTGTAATCCTAGTTATAGATGGTTTGGCCACTTTAAACCAAGTGTCACCTAATTGTTTCAAACTCAGAGTTCCAGTAAATCTAGTAGTACTATTGTAGCTGGCTTGCTTTGATATATCACGGAGTGATTCATCGGGGTGCAATGGATTAGTCCATTGGTAATCCACTACATATTGACCAGTTAGCTTAAAAAATCTATTTATACTTGCTACATTTGGTAGCTGTGGAGTAAAATTCAGAGTCACATTTTGAGTATGATTTATATCATCACCAAAATTAATCACTGCTCCATCATTGAAGAAAATAGTTTTTGCTAACTCGCTTCCTGTTCTTTGACTACCATCATCTGCAGATTCAAATTTGACTAATGTTGAACGGGTGTTGAAGTTATAATCTAGTAAAGGGTTTAAAAAGCCACCTTCGACAAATTTCCAAGAAAAGTTTATTGTTCTGTTTGCAGTGAAATCACGAACTACAGGACTGGCGAAATCAAGAAATCTAGACTGTTCCGTTCTTCTCTGTCTATTCATATCCAATCCGAATCCAATCGAATTAGGTAAGAAGTTAAACTTTGCTTTACTATAAGTATCTATAATAGGTACACTATCTGCCCAAGTCAAAGGCGATACCGCTAATAATTCAGGAATTCTATTAGCATACCTAACATCAGCTCTCCACTGCCAATTGAAACGGGTTTCATAAACTGGCGTTCGTTGATATTCCTGAGTATAATTATATCCAAAGACTAGCTTATTAATAGTCTCATTTACAGTCCAATGATTTACTGGTAATCCTAGTTTAACCCCATTCATACCCCAGTTATCTTGTACTACTAATGTCTGAGAGCGTTTGATAATATTATCAGCTATATCTTGTGCCTCCTCTTCAGTTGAGCCGTTATCTAATGCTCTTTCTTTTGCAATATTAGCAGCTACATCAAGATTCACATCATTATTTGCCTGAAATTCAGGAGTCTCTACTCTCTCGGAGTGACTATAATTAATAGGTAGATTCATCCCACTAAAACTTTTAGGCATGAATTTGTTCAACTGCCCTTGCATAGACACTGAGAATTCACTTGTTTGCATACGATTACCAAACCTTTCTTCTAACCTATGGAAGTTTGGTTCTTGGGTTTTAAAAGATGCATCAATAGTACCCAAATCTGCTAATTTGATTGATGCACTTGCAATGGCGGCAATATCACTACTCGACTCAGGAGAAGTTAACCTAAGTTCATCGTACCACACTGTAGTAGTCAACTCATTTGGATACCTTTCTTCTGGATTGGCTATACCAAGCCCTATAAAAGAGACACGAGTAAGCACAGGATTACCCTTGATGGCGAAGATTGCTAGCGGATCTCCCGGAACAGCAAATTCTTGTCTTTCCCTTTTAAAAATTGAGTCTCTAACTTGTTTTATAGCAGTCAAATCTTCTAGGTTTATTTGTACGTCTGTCCAACCTCTTTGTATTGGCTTCCTGTATTCATAGTAGTTAGAGGAATCAGTACCAAATCGTATAAATGCATACCCCTTTGGAGTAACACCTGGTACTATTTGCCCAGGCATAGAACCATCACCGTGGAAGAAGAATTTTAATTTTTTATAATAGAATAAATCTAATGCTCTGAATACACGAGTAGCCATTCTCTCTTCTCCATAACTTAGATTATCAACTCTTAGAGCAAGTGATTGCTCATTAAGCTCCAAATCTTCATTATTAGGACTATTCAGCTGTCTTGGAGGTCTTACACCAGGAGGCATTGTATAGAAATCTGGTGCACCTTTGTTTTCAAACCTATTTACGAATGCTAATGACATTACTGAATCATTAGCGGGAACATCAAGAAAATTACTAATACGTTGCCATTGGGAACCGACAAGTTTCCAATCTGCTATTTGTACATAAGCAGGCCCACCTTTGAATGAGACTCTGATATATTGTACATTGGAAAAAAGCGGATTACCAACTCTACTAGATGGCCTTCTAATCGGTAATCGGAATTGATACCATCCAGCAGCTTGATTACCACCTACTATTTGAGGGTTTGTGTTTGGATCTAGATTCGATACATCTATTTTATATCTGAAATAACTATTATCAAGAGTAATAGTTTGACCATTATTGTCATTAAGTATCTCTTTATCAGGAAACTGACCTAATTCTGATTGTGTCGAATTTCCTTCGAAGTTGTTATAATTCAAGAAGTCATCGGCTGTTTGATCTTCGTTATTCTGACCGAAATTGAAGTTGTAATTATCTCTCGCAGGGTCATCTTCTAGATTAAGAGGGAAAGGGTATTCTTCTTTTTCTTGAGCATCGTTAATCGCATCAATACCAACATCTTCTCCTTCATCTATACGGTTGTTGGGCAAAGGATTGCCTTCTGTTATACCATCTTCAGTATTCAATGAGTTGTTAGCTATTATGTCTTCACTAATTTGCCCTAAATCTATATACATTTCTGTAGAATTATCACCTCTATTATCTATACGAAGCATTATCTCTAAATACTCTATATTCTCTGTATCAAAGTTAGTATTAAAAGAAGACAGTAGTCTTTGCATACCACCCCAAACCCTATCTCTATTGCCATTCTTATCTAAGAATCTATCAGCAGGGTTGTATTCGGGGTTTAGTGAATCCAGATACTCAGGGTTTCTGTTATAAATACCGCGAAATTCAGGATTATAAAATAGTTCTAATGGACTTAAGTTATTGTTACCAACCGTTGTTTGTTGGTCTGGGTAAACTTCTGTAACAGGTATTCTAGGAATAAAGTATTTGAACCATGACAATCTACCTCTAAATAAATTTCTATCAGGTCCAGTTTGCGCAATAGAGCTATCTAAAGGAGCTGAAGAGAATTGCCATTGCGAAGGATTAAGTCCTAAACTAATAGAACGTTCTCCACCCTCAAAATTGTCTAAGTCAACTGCCGCCTCACCATTATCAGAAGCTGCTGTTGACTCTTTCTTATTTGGTGTAGGGAAAATTATGGCCATCTCACCACCAACTGACATACTAGATGCAGCTTTGGTTTCGTAAAATGGTAAAAAATCAAGAGCTTTAGTCAACCAAGGTGTATCCCACTCTAATCTACCATCTAACCCAAATATTGAGTTTGCTATAGGTTCATTACCCAATTGCACACGATCGTTGATAGCTGCTAGATTATAGTGCATAAATGTGAAT
>JAUHXN010000242.1 GCA_030426865.1 bacterium
AACTAAAAAGTTACTACCTAGTACTAGGTTAAGCATCATAAATATGAAGAGGTTGAGGTAAGCAAAGAATCGATAGAAGCTTCTGTCACCATGCATATAACCAATACTATATATATGTATTAGTGACCCTATACCAGTGATTATAAGTACAAATACTATTGAAAGTCTATCGACTTGATATGCAAAATCTAATGAAAAATCTCCAGCACCAAACCAATTGAATAAATTGATTATATGAGGCTTAGCAGTAGCGTCACCTGCTAAATTGAAAAATATTGATAGAGCGATTAAAAAGGAGATGGCAACTGTTGATGTTGCTATTGTCCCTATTAGTTTCTCGCTCGTTATTTTTTTACCAAAAAGTCCTAAAACTAAGAACCCTAATAGTGGCAATAATGGTACGAACTTAATCAATTCAGGCATCTATTTTCCCGTCGTTTATGTACAATTACTTATTGTTAAAATTAAATAAAGCCAAAAATAATAAATTCCCACCGATTAGACAATTAATCTTTGTTATATAATTATAAACAAGTGAATTTGATTTATCAATTCGCATATTTGAAAAAAGTTTTGACTTTTTTGAGACAAATATCTCATTCATGTGTCATTGTAAATATAGATAATTACATTTCTGAAAATATTTTTTAGTATAATGTGTGACAAATGTATCATTTATCTGTTACTACTTATATTAAAATATTTTTTTATTAAATAACAGGGGTTTTGTTATGAAACTTATATACTCTTTATTCACCGCATTTTTAATATTAATACTATATAATATAGATGCAAGCGCTGCAGTTGATGAACAAGAAATAAAAGAAAAATTATCTTTACTTATGGGGCAAAACAACTCAGGTACTGATTATTGGTTTACAATACCGCCAGTTTATACTGAAGTGAGTGGTAAAGATAATTCATTAAGAATACTAGTCGCCTCTCCAGTAGAAACTGATGTTACTGTTGAAGTAAAAGGAAAAGGGTTCAGCCAAACAAAGAAGACGATTGCTAATAATGTAATTGAGTTTATAATTAATCCGAATATTGCACAAGTTAGACTTCATGATGCTTTGCTTGATGGTCCTGTACCTGCTAAAGTTTATAAACAAGCAGGAATACACGTTACATCAGAAGCACCAATCGTTGTATATGTTATTGCAAGGTTTAATTTTACATCTGATGGGTTTCTTGCTATTCCTTCATCTGCATTAGGTACTCATTATATAAATATGATTTACCAAGAGCCAGATTTTCAAAACTACTACAAAGGAAAAGGTTTATCAGCTCCATTTACTGGGGTAACAGCTGCTTATGACAATACTGAAATTAATTTCACAATGGGTGGTGGACCGGAAGGTATTGACGCTTCACCTATGGAAAATGGACAACTAGTTCATACAGGCGAAACTTCTAGTCAAACTTTAGACCAAGGTGATGTATGGCTATTATCTATCAATGGTCCAAGACAAGATTTGTCAGGTAGTATTTTCAAATCTGACAAACCTGTATCTATAGTTTCTGGAATTAATTGTGCTAATTTCCCATTAGGTAACTTTTGGTGTGACTATACTGTAGAAATGGAACTGCCAGTTTATTCATGGGGTAAACAATACTTTATTACACCAATGGAAGGTAGACTTTATAATGGTATTATAAGGGTATTTGCTTCGGAAGATAACACTAACGTATATAGAGATAATGAGTTAATAGGTAATATAGCGAAAGGAGGTGGAGCTACTATTGGTGTTGGTTATATTGAAACTAGAGTTTGGCCTAAGGTAGATGACAATGGTGATCCAATTGCTCCACATATAGCGACTATACATTCTGATAAGCCAATTGCAGTAATGTACTACAATACTGGTGGTCAAGAGGATAATGGTAATGCTTCTAACACAGATCCATTTATGATGACTTTCAGTCCTGTTGAGCAATTCGGTAATCAGATTTACTTTGCTTCACCTAATTCGGCTAATGGTATAAATTTATTCCCAGAGAATTATGCTAATCTAGTTTTCGAAGCTAATAATAATGAGATTCCAGATGATTTGTTGTTCGCAGATTTGTCTAAACCAAATCCTAATTGGGTAAAAGTAAAAGACTATTTTGGGCCTGACTTCGAAAATTTCGTAGTTCCTTATAATGGTAAAATATTTGCAACCAAGAAATTAAAGCTTGGAACAGAGGGTGTTTTTGGGATCAAATCTACTAATACTTTAGTAGGTGCTTACTCTTATGGTTTCGGAAATTATGATTCTTACGGTTATCCTACAGCTGCAACATTCGATGATCTTCTTGCTAATGATGGACTTGCACCTGGGGTAGTATTTAATGGCGAAAATGATGCTGATATCATTACTGGTTCTGTTGATGATTCACATGAAGGATCTTCTGGACTATCACAATTTTATATGCTTGAGTCTATGAGTTCTAATTATAGCTTTGAAATAACATCAGTTGACAAAGGGTTTACTACTAACTCAGAGCTTGAACCTACTTTTATTCCTGGTAGTACAAAGAAATTAAATTGGACTTTGGAGAAAATCGATAAAAGTAAGGTAGGAAACGCCGTACTTTATGTTTCAGATAGATCTGGAAATGATGAGTTACTTTTCTTTGGAAATATTTCTACTACTTCTGTCACACCAGAAGAAACTCTATCAGAATATATGACAGTTACGGAATCAAATATTCAGTTATTACCACAAGCATTAGCTGATGGATTTACAGAGCTGTCTATTTTCAATATTGAAGGGAGCAAGGAGATTAGCACAAATATACAAGCTCAAAACACTATATCAATCAGTTCACTAAAATCAGGAACTTATATAGTAACACTGAAAAGTAATACTAGATTACTCACAAGAAAGATTAATATAGTGAGATAATAATTAATAATACCGTTAACCCGATTAGGATAACTAATCGGGTTTTTTTATATTTACAATCAAATAAACAGAGGACATTATGAAATTTTTAACTACATTAAGTATCATTCTATTGCTTACTTTTTCATCACTATTTTCAGGAATAGACGTAGAAGAGGTCAAAGAAAAACTCGCATTAATCCAAAACACAGGAAATTCTGGAAATGATTTCTGGTTTACTATACCTCCTGCTTATGAGGATGAGAGCGCAGGGTATGATAATTTTGTAAAAATATTAATTACAAGTCCTTTTAGTACAAATGTTTCAGTAGAAGTTGCAGGAAAAGGATATTTCAAAACAAAGAAGACAATAGGAAATAGTGTAACTGAATTTCAATTGACACCTACATATGCACAACCAACCTTACATTCTGGCAGAAGTGATAAAACTAAACCAGCTAAAATCTATAAAGGAGCTGGGATTCATGTTTATTCGGATGCTCCTATTATTGTATATGTTGTAGTTAGATACCATTGGAGTTCAGATGGTTTTTTTGCTATTCCTTCTAAGTATTTTGGTAATACATATATAAATGCAGTATATAATGAACCTGCATTATGGTCAAATGGTTGGTTCAATCCCTTCACTGGCGTTGTTGCAGCTTATGATAGTACTGAAATAAAACAAGATTTATCAGGAAGCTTATTCGAAGGGAACAAACCATTTGCTATTATTTCTGGTATGCATTGTGCAAATTTTCCTATTGGAAACCCATGGTGTGATTATACTGTAAATATGGAGCTCCCTGTGAAAGATTGGGGTAAAACTCACTATGTAAAACCTCAAATGAACAGAAAATATAACGGTTTAATAAGGGTATTTGCTTCAAAACCCGATACAGATATATATAGAGATGGTTCCTATATAGGTACTTTAGAGAAAGGTGGCGGAGGTTCCATCAATGAGGCATATATGGAATTAAGAGTTTGGCCTAAATTAGATGGTAGTCAGGAGGTAATAGCACCTAAAGTGGCTACAATACATTCTAATAATCCTATTTCTATTGTTTATTATAATCCAGGTACATCCGAAGATAAGCCTCTTGATGTGAATAGTGATCCATTTATGTATCAAATTCTTCCAATAGAATCCGCCTTAACTAAATCAATAGTTTTTTCTCCAAATGTTACAGGAGGAAGTGATCCGTATAGTAGTAATTTTGTTAATATCACCTTCCAAATTATTGATGATAAAATACCTGATGATTTGATGTTTTCTGAACATAGTCTTTCAAGTATGAAAAATGAATATAGAAAAGTATCTGACTTATTCGGAAGTGAATTTAATAAATACACTATTCAGCACGAGGGAAAAAATTATGGAGTTAAAACTATTACTATTGGTACGAATGGAGTTTATACTATTAAATCAGATTCGACTAAATTTGTTACTGAATCATTTGGATTTGCAAATTTTGATTCTTATGCTTTTCCGACTACTTTTGATTTACGTGAACGAAATTCACTTGACTCCTCTGCTCCTATCTTAAGTTATTCTCAATGTAATGGTGACATATTAATGGGAGATGGGGTAGTAACAGATCTACCAAATGACAATCTAGTCCGTTCAAATATCGCGGAAATCTATATGTTAGAATCAGAAAATTATGAATTTAAAATTGATACCAATAGAAAAGAATTCATCCCAGGTCAGAACTCTTCATTTAATTGGGAACTA
>JAUHXN010000243.1 GCA_030426865.1 bacterium
GTTATTCGAGAATTATCTTTATCTTTCAGCTCTTACAATTAATTCATATAATATTGAAGAGTTAGAAAAACTTCAAGAATCTGCTATTTATTCTGCAGAATCACTTATTTACGAGACTGCAACAAATATTTCATACAAATTTAATAAATCAGACAGTATTGAATTAAACCTCGAGGATTCACCTCTTCAAATATCTGAAGAACACTTTAACAAATTGATTTACGAATTAGTTGATAATGCATTCAAATTTGGGAATGAAGAAACTAAGATCAAAATTTCATCTCAAATTGTTGATAATAAGTATAAAATAACTATTCATGATAATGGAATAGGCATGCCATTAGAAAAAATATATATGCTTGACGCATATATACAGTTTGATAGATTAGAAAATGAACAACAAGGGTCTGGACTCGGATTAGCCATTGTGAAAAAGATAATGGATATTTATAAAGGGAAAATCAAGTTCAAAAGCGAAGTTGGAAAATTTACTGAAGTTTCATTGACTTTACCAATTGCAAATATAGACATTGATGATATATAGATTATCTCTTATAAATTCTAATCTTTCGTATATCTGTAATCCATCTAGTTGTATTATTATCAAAAGGAAAAATTAAAGAATTAGGTTTAAAGTATTTATCTATTTTTTCGTTTGACCAATTTTTGGAATTCAAACCATAACTAGCATTAGTCATAGAACCGAGTTCAACATTCAATAAATCATTTCCTTCTAGTTTACTTAAATCATCTTCCCCTATAACTAAAGTATCACCTAAACTTGAAAATTTTTCATCAAATAGCATTAGAGCTTGTTGATTATTTATTTGTTTATTCAAATCATTGTTACTTAAGTAAAATAGATTTCCTTTAGAATCTTCAATTTCAGCGAAACAATTGTCACATATTTCTATTATCTCGCTTATTTCTAATGCCTTACTTTTTGAGATTACTTTTTTACCTGATTTAAATTCAATTGTCATTCTGTTTTTATCTGACGAATTAAATTTATTAATATCTATTTCTTTAACTAGTTTAAAACTATCGTTTGAATAAGAGTAATTCGTAACGATTAACAATACTAAAACAATAAGAATATTTTTCATAGCAATTTCCCACTAATCTTTGAGTTCAAAATTTAAAACTGTATTTTACTAAAGTTATAATTTCAAAAATATAAAATATTCTTAAATGAAACTTACTGTAGCTATATTAGCAGCAGGTAAAGGTACAAGAATGAATGTGCCTGATTTACCTAAAGTCCTTGTACCAATGAATAACAAACCTCTTCTAGGTTACGTATTAGAAACAATTGAACAATTAAAATCTTCTAAAACAGTTGTCATATTAGGTCATGAAAAAGAAAAAGTAAATAATTTCTTATCTCAAAATAGTTTTTCTAATATAAAGACAGTATTACAAGAGCCTCAATTAGGTACTGGCCATGCTGTAGATCAAACTCGAAGTGAATTAATCGAATCTAATTCGGATGTTATGATTCTATGTGGTGATGTACCTCTCATTACATTGGAGACTCTAAATTCGTTTATTAAGTACCATAATGATAATAATTCTTCGTTAACTGTTCTTTCAGCTATTGCTCCTAATCCAACTGGATATGGTAGAATAATAAGAGATGATAATAATAATTTTGTCCGAATAGTTGAACAAAAAGATGCTAACGAGATTGAAAAATCTGTAAACGAAATTAATAGTGGAACCTATATTGTAAAGTCTGAATTACTTTTTTCTGCTTTGGAAAGAATAAACAATAGTAATGCACAAGGCGAATATTACTTGACAGATATAGTAGAAATCATCAAAAATGACGGATACAAAGTAATGGCTTATCCTACTTCGAATATAGATGAGATACATGGTATTAATTCTATAGATGATTTGAATTTAGCAGAAGAAAAACTAAATAAATCTAATAGAGAATTTAATATTCTGGGATTACAGCAAATAGCAATAGGTTCAGAAGATAAAACAAAACATTCACAATTATGGCAATCACTTTTTGGTTTACCAAAGATTAGTGAATATAGAAGTGAATCCGAGAATGTAGATGAAGATATTCTAAGAATTGGTAAAGGAATCGCAGAAGTTGAAGTAGATATTATGCAACCGCTTGATATAAATAAAAAACCAGCAGTTCACTCCCCTACTTTGAATCATATTGGCTTATGGGTTGATAATTTAGAAGCTGCTTATAATAGTTTAGAATTAAATGGTGTCAGATTTACTCCAGGTGGCATCAGAAAAGGTGCTTCAGGTCATAATGTTTGTTTTATACATCCCAAAGGTAATGAACAATCACCAATTTCAGGTGAAGGTGTTCTTATTGAACTAGTTCAAGCACCAAAAGAATTAATTAATAAATTGAAATAAATAGGAATTAAAATGTCAAAATTAGTATGTGTAAGACATGGTCAATCAAAGTGGAATAAAGAGAATAGATTCACAGGATGGGTTGACATTGAACTATCAGAACAAGGTATAAAAGAAGCTAATGAGGCCGGTCAGATACTTAAAGGTTTTAAATTCGATAAAATCTTTACTTCTGTATTAAAAAGAGCTATAAATACTGCTGAAATTATTTCTAAGGTTGCTGGTTTTGAAAAAATTGAAATGATTTCAAACGAGGCTCTAAATGAAAGACATTATGGTGATCTTCAAGGTTTAAATAAAGCAGAAATTGGTGAAAAAGTTGGAGCTGAACAATTACATATATGGAGAAGAAGTTTTGATGTAGCTCCACCAAATGGAGAATCACTTAAAGATACTTTAGATCGTGTTCTACCATATTACGAAAGTGAAATAGCTCCTTTACTAAAAGCCGGAAAAGATATTTTAATATCTGCACATGGTAATTCATTAAGAGCATTAACTATGCATTTAGAAAATGTTACAAAAGAAGATATCTCGGATATAAACATTCCGACAGGAAAACCGTATGTATATGAATTCGATGAATCTTTAAAATTAATATCAAAGAAATATCTTGGTGAAAATGTATAGATTAGCAATAGTATTATTCTTCTTTTCAATTTCATTTAGCATATCTGAACCTATTTTAGATATTGTTAAGACTGAATTAACTAGAAATTTTAAAGAATTACAGAAAGAAAGTAACCCTCCATATTATATCTCTTACAATATAACAGATATTGAAAAAATAAATATAAGTGCTTCTTTTGGTAATCTTATTAATAATGATAGTGTAAGCCAGAGAATATTAGATATAGATTTAAGAGTTGGAGATTATAATTTTGATAATACTCATATTATAAGAGGAAGCTCATTTAATTTTGGGGGTGGAACTGGCTTTGAATTTCTACCGCTTGATAATAATGCATTGGCTATTAAAAGAAAAATCTGGTATTCAACTGATAAAGTTTATAAAGAAGCTATAGAGACTTATGAAAAAGCAAAATCAAATGCTGCAGTAAAAGTAGAACAAGAAGATAAATCCGCTGATTTTTCGAAAGAGAAGCCTGTTCAATATACAGAATCAGTAGAAAAATTAAAAATAGATAGAAATAAATGGATTGGATATGCAAAACGACTATCTAATTTATTTAACTCAGACCCCCTTATATATGATGGTTCAGTATCATTTCAATTAGAAAATAAAACTAAATATTTTGTTAATACCGAAGGAAGTAAACTTAAATTTGATGAGTCTTCTGTTAGAGTATTTGTTTACGCAAAAACTAAGGCCACTGATGGTATGAGTTTACCTTTGTATGAGTCTTACTTTGCATTTACTCCTGAATCATTACCCCCATTGGGAAAAATAGAAGCAGATATTCTTAAAATGATAAGTCTATTTAAGGAACTTCGAGATGCTCCACTAATGGATACTTATTCTGGTCCAGCAATATTATCGGGTGAGGCATCTGGAGTTTTTTTTCATGAGATTTTCGGTCATAGAGTTGAAGGTCACAGAGAAAAAGATCCATCATCTAGTCAAACATTTAAAAAATCTGTAGGGGAATCAATTCTACCCGATTTTATCGATGTAATATTTGACCCGACAATAAAAGAACGTAATGGTACAGAATTATCTGGATATTTCAAGTTTGATGATCAAGGTGTTAAATCAGAAAAAGTTGTTTCAGTTGAAGATGGAATTTTTAGAAGTTTCCTAATGGCAAGATCTCCTATAGAAGGTTTCGATCACTCAAATGGACATGGTCGTAAACAAGCAGGATACAATGCTGTTTCAAGACAGTCTAATCTAATCGTTGAGAGTCATAACAAAGTAAACGATGAGGAATTGATTGAACAATTGAGAGAAGAATGCAATAAACAAGAAAAGGAATTTGGGTTATATTTTAAAACTGTTCAAGGTGGTTTCACATTTACTGGTAGAACTGTTCCAAATGCATTTAATGTTCTTCCATTGGTTGTATTTAAAATATATGCCGATGGTAGACCTAATGAACTAGTTAGAGGAGTAGATCTTATAGGTACACCTCTTTCTACATTTAGTAATATACTTTCCACATCTGAAAGAGTTGGAGTATTTAATGGCGTTTGTGGAGCAGAATCAGGTGGTGTTCCTGTATCGGCATCTTCACCGGATATACTA
>JAUHXN010000244.1 GCA_030426865.1 bacterium
AAAATATCGATAGCTTTATCAACTCGCTCAGATGTCGTATTCCAAAAATTTGTACCTATTTCTGCTTGAGCATCTTCATAGTGAAATCCATTACTTTCGGGATTAAACTGAATAGACCATAGAAGTATCCAAGCTGCAGTAAGGTTGTGATGTTTAAGTGCAGTATCTTCAAAATTAGCTTTAGCATTGTTAAGATGATGAAGTGCAGTTGCTGCAAGTACTAGCTCCCAATTTTTTCTAATACTAGCTATTGCTTCATTTTTTCCTTTATCATCATCATTATTTATTGCTGCTCTTCCTTTCAAGAATCCTTCTGCCATCAATAACTTGTTCGTATTCAAAAGTAAGTCCCAATCATCAGACAATTTCGCTACATATTTCAACCCACTATTTGACTTAGGGAAATCTAATGTTGCTCCAAAGTAACCAAAGGCTTGGTCCCAGTTGTGTTGCATTTGAGTCCCTTTGCCTTCAATTATAGTTATATTATCTACATTAGTTCCAATACTGTCATCAGACAAATAAACTTGAGCAACTTGATAATAGAATAATGCCCCCATTAACCCTTTTTCTATCATTTGTAAATACTCTTTACCTACAGAATCGACTAGGATTGTTTGAGAGTTGTCATTAGAAACTAATATACCTTTTTTATTATTTGCTGCAGTTCCTGTTGTAGAGGCATTGTTTATATCGCCAAAATAGAATTCGAAAAATGAAGTTCTTATTGGATCAGTTACAGTATATAAACTCTCATCGCTTGAGTTTAGATCAGGATTATCGAAAGGAGTACCTGTATTTTTATACATTCTATTAAGTACACCAGCACTAATTGCTACTTTATTTTCTATAGCATTAGTTATTAATTGCCTCATTTCCTCTAACATCTCCATCTGAACTATTTGACGACTATAATCGACATTATCGAAATTGTAAGTCTCCGGAATGTCATAAGTCTTAGGGACTGGGTCAGGGTCAGGTTCTGTTATTTTATCATCACTACAAGATAAAAGTAGTAAGCTGAACATAGATAGAAATAATATCATTTTTTTCATAATGTACCTTTTGGATTTTTATTATACCACTAACTTACAATTTAACATTTTCAACATAATTCGAAATTCTTTAGTGTGTTCCTGTGTGGGTATAAAAAAATGGGGACTATGTTTAACATAATCCCCATACTTGGTATTATTCTAATTATACTTTACTTTATAATTCATTGGCTACATTATTCAGGTTGTATCCATTAGCCAAAATTTCTTTAACAGCGTCTATATCAGCAATAGTTATTGTCCAGAAATTATTACCTAATCTATTTAATGCATCTTGGTAAACAGTACCATTTTTTTCAGGGTTGAATTGTACTGACCATAAGAATCCGTAACACTCAGATAAGGTGTGAGTTCTCATAGCATCATCCGTATAGTTAGCTTTAGCAGAATTTAAGTAATGAATAGCTGTTGTAACGAAAGTTAGTTCCCAACCTTTTCTAATTTCTTTTACAGCTTCCCATTTAGCATCATTGTCATTATTATTAATAGCGGCTCTACCTTTTAAATAGCCATTTTTCATTAGCATATCATTAAGTCCAACTAATGCATCTCTACTATTCGCATATTTAGCAACATAACCGATGCCTTCAGTTAATTTAGGAAAGTCTTTAGTAGCACCGAAATATCCGAATGCTTCGTCCCAGTGATGTTGCATTGGTGTACCTTTACCTTCGGTTACTGTAGTATTATCAACAGCATCACCGATTTTATCTTCACTTGTATAACCAACAACTTGATGGAACATCAATGCTCCCATTAGTCCTTTTTCTAAAATTTCACCATAATCCCAACCTTTGGCACTTACTAAATATGATCTATTACCGTCTTCAGATGTAACTAAACCACCTTTGCCATCTTCTGCTATATCTGTAGTGTTTATAGTACCCATATCAGTAATTAAATCCATAAAAAATGATGTTTTACTTGGGTCGATTTTTGAGTATATATCTTTACCACTTTCATTCAATTCAGTTGTTGTAAACGGATTACCTTCATTTCTAATCATTGCACTAAGTGTGCTTATATCTATCGCAGTACCATTAGTTTTCGCATCTTGGATTAAAGCATCCATCTCGCTTATCATGTCTAATCTTGCTGTTTGACCTGAGTAATCTACATTCTCAAAGTTGTAAGTTTCTGGAACCGTATAATCGTTTGTATCTGGATTAGTAGAAGTGTCATCGCTACAAGAGATAAATAACAAACTCATAGCCGTTAGCAGTAACATTAATTTCTTCATTGAACTTTCCTGTATATTTTAAAATTGTTGTTAATCATATGAACAAACTTAAAAAAGGAATTTAATTGGGACTAATCTTATCCTATTTCTGTGTTCAATGTGTGGTTGCTGGCTTCTAAAATTAAGAGTGGAATGTATTAAATTTAATTCTGTTACCCGATGTAGTTTATAATAAAACTATTATTTAATAGTTTAGTATGAAACGAATTGACATTATTGAGAAAAGATATGAAAAACATAATCAGATTGGCGTTATTAGTTTTACTAACAACAAGTTTAATAGCAAAGGAAGAATTAAAAGAATCGGATTTCTTGTCTAATTCTAGACAGCTAATATTCGAGGGTGCACGTTCGGGTGAGGGCTATTTCTCGCAAGATGGTAGATATCTAATATTCCAAAGTGAAAGAATAGATGATAACCCATTCTATCAAATATTTATGTTAGATTTTGAAACTGGTGATATTAACCAAATATCGAATGGTACTGGCAAAACAACTTGTGCATTTATCCAAAAAAGTGATAAAGGGAAAGTTCTATATAGCTCTACTCATTTAGATCCGAAAGCAAAGAAAAAACAGAAAGAAGAATTTGATATTAGAGCATCTAGTACTAAACGAAGATATGCGTGGGACTATGATGAAACTATGGACGTATTTATAGCTGATTTTGACGGTAAAAATCCTAAACAACTGACGAAAGAAAAGGGGTATGATGCAGAAGCTTCATTTTCTCCAGACGGTAAAAAAATACTTTTTGCCTCTAACAGAAGTGCTTATAACCGAAAATTGAATGAAAAAGAACAAAAGCAATTTGAATTCGACCCTTCTTATTTCTGTGAATTATATATCATGGACACTGATGGTAGCAATCTGAAACGATTGACTGATAACCCAGGTTATGACGGTGGGCCTTTCTTTTCACCAGATGGTAAGAAAGTAATATGGAGAAGATTCACTCCAGACGGTCACCAAGCAGATGTCTTTACAATGAATATCGATGGTACAGACCTAAGACAAATCACAAGTTTCGAATCTATGTCTTGGGCACCATACTTTCATCCAAGTGGAGAATATATTGCCTTCGCTTCCAATAAATATGGATATGGCAATTTCGAAGTATTTATAGTGGATAATTTAGGTGAGAAAGAACCTGTAAGAGTTACTACTACAGATGGATTTGACGGACTTCCAGTGTTTCATCCAGATGGTGATAAACTAGTTTGGACTAGTGGTAGAACTTCGAATGGCAAAGCACAGCTATTTATGGCTAATTGGAATCACAAAGCTGCTCTAGAAGCATTGAAAAATGCTCCAAAGAGAGAAAGCAAAAAAAAAGTAAATAATACTGGTGCTATCAAACCAGATGAAATAGAAGCAAAAGTAACTTATTTAAGTAGCGATGAGTTAGAAGGTAGATTCACCGGAAGTGAAGGAATTCGACTTGCAGCAGACTTTATAGTATCTGATTTGAAACAATTTGATTTAAAACCTTTAAAAGGGTTTGACGACTTCAGAGTACCTTTCGAATACACTTCAGACATTGATATATCAAAATCTGATAATTATCTTTCTACGACAAGTACTTCTGGCAAGGTTACAAAATTAGAAGCAGGTGATGAATTTATGCCACTTGCATCAACTGATAATGGAAGCTTTGACGGCGCTGTAGTATTTGCTGGGTTTGGGATTAAAACTTCAGATGATTCGGAATTTAAAATGAATTCTTTTGATGGTTTAGAAATAGAAGGTAAGTTTATAATGGTGCTTGATGATATGCCTTCTAATCTAAATGAAGAACAGCAAAAAGCCCTAACTAGATACTCTTCTCGTATGTACAAGACATTGACCGCTCGCGAATTGGGAGCTATTGGCGTTATATTTATTACAGAAAGAACTAGAATTACCAAACCTAAAGATGTTCGTAGGAATATAAAATCAGGTATGTACTTATCTGAAATTACTGAAGTAGCTGCTGGTAAGTTATTAGACACGGATTTTAGTAAAATTAAAGACAAAGTTGATAATTATAACCCACATGTTAAAAATTCATTTGACCCAAAAATTACTATTAAAGGGAATTATTCAGTTGAAAAAGTTAGATCAACAGATAATAACATAGTAGGTGTAGTTTATGCTGAAAATTCTGATGAATATGTAGTTATGGGTGGGCACTATGACCACTTAGGTTATGGGGAAGGCGGTTCATTAGCCGATGGTGAATCTATTCACAATATACACAATGGCGCTGATGATAATGCTTCTGGCACTACAGTAGTTATGGAATTAGCAGAATACTA
>JAUHXN010000006.1 GCA_030426865.1 bacterium
AGTAAATGCATTCAAAGATAATATTCCGCTCAAACGTGCAGCTGAACCTAGTGATATATCAGATGTTGTAGCATTTTTTGCTTCAGATGAATCAAGATATATAACAGGTCAAGTACTCCACGTAGATGGTGGATTGGCAATTTAGAAAATAACAATTATTTATTATAAACAATATTTTAGAGGTATAACATGGCTGATATCAACGGTAAAGTAACTGAGATAGTAGTTAACAAGTTAGGTGTTGAAGAATCACAAGTAACTCCTGAAGCGTCTTTCACTAAAGATTTGGGTGCGGATTCATTAGATACTGTTGAATTAATTATGGAATTCGAAAAAGAATTCGATTTAACGATTGATGATAGCGACGCTGAAAAAATACTAACTGTTGGCGACGTAATAAATTATCTTCAAGGAAAAGTTAGTTAATTAAAAAACTAAATGGTAAATCAATGCCTAAATATGATTATCCAAAAATTGTAATTACTGGGATGGGAGCTGTAACTCCCATCGGTAATAATCTTGACGAATATTGGGAAGGTCTCCTTGCTGGAAAGGGAGGGTCTGCCCCAATAACTAGGTTCGATGCGTCTGAATTCAAGACACATTTCGCTTGTGAAGTTAAAGATTATGATCCTGAATTACATATGACTAGAAAAGAAATCCAAAGAATGGATTTATTTACTCAATTTGCTATGTCTTCTGCTGTTATGGCTGTAGAAGATTCTGGAATCGATTTCGAAAAAACTGACAAAGATAGAGTTGGTGTAATAATTGGTTCTGGGATTGGTGGTATGTGGACATACCATCATCAACAAGAGAATCTTTATAAAAGAGATGGTAAACCAGATAGAATTTCTCCTTTCTTCGTCCCAATGTTAATTTCAGATATAGCTGCAGGTCAAGTTGCAATTAGATGGGGACTTCGTGGCCCAAACTATGCGACTGTCTCAGCTTGTGCTACTTCTTCACATTCACTTGCTGATGCTCTTATGCTTTTACAAAGAGGAGATGCAGATGTTATGGTAACAGGTGGTGCTGAAGCTGTTATTTGTCCTATGGGAGTAGGTGGATTCAATGCTATGAAAGCACTTTCTGAAAACAACGAAGGTTATGCTACAGCGTCTAGACCATTTGACAAAGCTAGAGATGGTTTTGTAATTGGAGAAGGTGGTGGAGTTTTAATACTCGAAACAGAAGAACATGCTAAAAATAGAGGAGCTAAAATCTATGCAGAAATAGCAGGTATGGGATTGACAGATGATGCTTTCCATATTACACAACCAGCTCCTGGTGGTGAAGGTGCCGTTAGATCTATGAGAATAGCAATAAAAGATGCGGGATTAGTTCCTAATGATGTTGATTATATCAATGCTCATGGAACTTCTACATTTTTTAATGATAAAAATGAATCTAATGCTATTGTTACTGTATTTGAAGAACATTCTAAGAATTTATTGGTAAGTTCATCAAAATCAATGACAGGACATTTATTAGGTGCTGCTGGAGCTATAGAAGCAATTGCTGCTGTTAAAGCTATTAAAGAGGGTATTGTGCCTCCTACTATCAATTATGAAACTCCTGACCCAGAGTGTGCTGATTTGAATTATGTCCCTAATTCTCCAATTAAAAGAGATGTAAAGGCAGCTATCAGTAATACTTTTGGCTTTGGTGGTCATAATGCGACTTTATGTTTCAAAGCATACGAAGAGTGATAATTAATGAGATCTAAGCTTAATAGACTTATTAGCTCTATATTCTCTGATGATAAGAACTTAAAGAAATCCAACTTCGAAAGATTTTTCGTAGAAGTTGGATTTTTTTCTAAAGAACAAAAAAAATCAATTGAAGATATTGTAGGTGTTAAAATATCGAATTTTGCTTTTTTTGAGCAAGCATTAACACATAGATCTTATCTACAAATTTCTGAAGAGAAGATTTATTCCAATGAAAGATTAGAATTTTTTGGAGATTCAATTTTAGGAATGGTCGTTGCTGAGTATCTTTTCTTAGAACACGATGTATTGGAAGGGGATCTTACAAAAATGAGATCTTCTATAGTAAATAAACAATCATTAGCATATTGTGCTGAGAGAATGGGACTTGATAAATATATTTTATTAAGTTTTAGTGCCCAAAAAGCTTTGCAAAGTGGCAGCAATTCTTTGCTTGCAGACAGTGTTGAAGCTATAATAGGAGCTATATATTTAGATAGTGGTTTAGAAAATGCACGTTTTTTTATAACGAAAAAATTTATTCCACTCTTAAACGACAACGAATTTGAACACGAAAAGAATTTTAAAAGTAAGTTACTAGAGTTCATACAAAGTCAAGGTAAAGAAGCGCCAACTTATAGAGTTCTTTCTGAAGAGGGACCTGATCACATGAAAAAATTTGAAGTTGGAGTATATTCTGAAGATGAATTATTAGGTAAAGGATCAGGTAAAAATAAAAAATCGGCTGAACAAAAAGCAGCCAAATCAGCTTTAAAACAACTAACCGTTTAAAAGGATATGGAAAAACTAATATTTGAAAAATCATCACCTGGAAGAATTGGATACTCGCTTCCTAAACTTGAAATCGAGCAAAAGAAGATTTCTGATTATATACCACAAAATTACTTACGAAAAGAAGCTGCTGAGCTTCCTGAAGTAAGTGAAATTGAAATAGCTAGACATTTTCAACATTTGTCACATCTTAATTTCAATATTGAAAAAGGTATGTACCCGTTAGGATCGTGTACTATGAAATATAATCCTAAAGTGAATGAGAAAGTAGCTTCAATGGATGGATTTGCAAATTTACATCCATTCAGTCGTGATGAAAATGCGCAAGGTGCACTTAAATTAATGTATGAATTAGGCGAATGTCTAAAGAAAATAACAGGATTACCTGGAGTTTCTCTACAGCCTGCTGCTGGCTCGCAAGGTGAGTTAACAGGTATTCTTACATTTAAGAAATATTTTGAAACTAGGGGAGAGTTAAACAAAACTGTTATTCTTATTCCCGATTCAGCGCATGGAACTAATCCAGCTTCAGCAGCTATGGCTGGCTTTGATATAGTAAGTGTCAAATCAGGCCCTGATGGTAGAATCGATTTAGATGATTTGAGAGCTAAGTGTGTTGATAATGTTGCAGGTTTAATGTTAACTAATCCAAATACCCTTGGTTTATTTGAAACAGATGTTATTGAGATTGAAAAGCTTGTACATGGTTGTGGTGGACTAATATACATGGATGGTGCCAATCTAAACGCTCTATTGACTATAGCAAGAGCTGGTGATATGAAATTTGATTGTGTACATATAAATCTACATAAGACTTTTTCAACTCCACACGGTGGTGGTGGACCTGGTGCTGGACCGATTTGTGTAAGTGAAAAACTAATAGAATTTTTACCAGTTCCAAACATTGAAAAACATGGTGAAGAATATAAGTTAAATTATAATTTCCCAAATACGGTTGGTAAAGTTCATACTTTTGGTGGAAATTTTGGTGTATTGGTAAGAGCTTATACATACATAAGAATGTTAGGAGAAGTGGGATTAAAAAGAGTTAGTGAAAATGCAGTAATAAATGCTAATTATATACTTAGCCAAATTAAAGATTATTACGAAGTTCCTTACCCTGGCTACTGCTTACATGAATGTATAATAAGTGGAAACTTACAAAAGAAAGATGGTGTTACAACCAGAGATGTTGCAAAGAGACTATTAGATTTAGGTTTCCATGCTCCAACTATATATTTCCCTTTGGTTGTTAAAGAAGCAATGCTAATAGAACCAACTGAGACTGAGAATCTTGAAAACTTAGATGGATTTATCAAAGCTATGATTCAAATAGCTACTGAAGCTAAAGAAGAACCTGATACAGTACTTCAGGCTCCAGTTACAACTCCTCTAAGAAGATTAGATGAAGCAACTGCTAATAGGAATCTAGATATTCGATGGAGAAAAGAAGCAGTAACTGCTTAGATTCTAATTTTTGACGTAAAAAAAATAAAACCGATTACTTTTTTGTAATCGGTTTTTTTTATATTTATTCATTTTGATTCTAATCAACATTCTATTAGATAAAGGAAGAATTTTAGGTAGGAATCCATTAAAGTAAACTTTCGTTATTAATATTAAAAAAGGCTTTCAAAAATGAAAGCCTTTTTAATAAAAATCTTATATTTTTATTTATTATTTCTTCGTAGCTACAGACTTACCTTGCATAAATAATTGTAAGTAGTCTCTACTCCCAGCTTTACTATCTGTTCCACTCATATTAAACCCACCAAATGGATGAACATCTACTAATGCACCTGTACATTTTCTATTTAGGTATAAATTACCACAATGAAGTTCTTTTTTTCCCCTTGCTAATTTATCTGGATTGTTAGTTATTAATCCACCAGTCAAACCATATATAGTGTCATTGAATATTCTAATACCATCGTCGAAGTTCTTTGATTTAATTACTGCTAGTACAGGTCCAAATATTTCTTCTTTTGCAATTCTAGCTGTATCTGGTACATCTACTATAACTGTAGGAGAAATAAAGTATCCATTGTCAGAATCAGGTGTTGTACCACCTACTATCAACCTACCTTCACTTCTACCAATTTCAATATATTGTTTTATAGAATTATATGCACTTTCACTTACAACTGGACCTGCTGGAGCATTATCTCTAGGGTCACCCATTACAATTGCTTTAGCTTTTTCTTCTAATTTCTCTACAAATTCGTCATATATTTTTTCATCTACAATTGCTCTAGAGCATGCAGAACATTTCTGCCCTTGAAAGCCGAAAGCAGCTTTTACTACTTCACTTGCAGCGTAATCTACATCTACTTCACTATCTATTAACATCGCATCTTTACCACCCATTTCAGCTACAACTCTTTTTAGCCAAATTTGTCCAGGATTTACTTTTGCAGCACGTTCATAAATTCTAATTCCGACTTCCATAGAACCTGTAAATGAAATATAACGAGTTCTTGGATGATCAACCATGTAATCCCCAGCTTCAGCACCACTAGCGACTAAGTAATTGAATACACCATCAGGTAATCCAACTTCTCTCATCAATTCATCAAATATTTTAGCCATCATAGGAGCATCAGAAGAAGGCTTCAAAACTACCGTGTTACCAGTTACGATAGAGGCTGCTACAGTTCCAGCCATAATTGCAAACGGGAAATTCCATGGTGGAATAACAATACCAACACCTAATGGAATATAAAAGTATTCATTGATCTCATCAGGATGACCTGTTAATGGTTGATTTTCTGAAAGTCGTAGCATTTCTCTACCGTAGAATTCAAGAAAATCAATAGCCTCACAAGTATCTGCATCAGCTTCTAGATAGTTTTTCCCAACTTCAGTTATCATCCAAGCGTTTATCTCTAATCTTCTTTGTTTGATTAATTCACTTGCTTTGAATAGATAATCAGCTCTTTCAGCAGCTGGAACATATTTCCACGTTTCAAAAGCTTTTTCAGCTGCATTAATCGCTTTTTCTGCATCTTCTTTACCTGATTTTTGGAAAATTCCTACTACTTCAGATTTATTTGCTGGATTATATGATAATGTTTTCTTTTCAGTGAATACTTCTTTACCATCTATTATATTAGGGTATTCTTTACCTAATTGAGATTTTACTTTTTCAATTGCTTCTTTTTGTTGTTGTGCTATTGTTGGATCATTGAAATCCAAGTATTCCATTGGTTTATAGTCTACCATCTTTTAACTCCACTTTTTTGGTATTGTTTTAAATATATTTAGCAAATATAAGGATATTATTTTCAACAATGTAACTTGCTGAAAGGTAAAGAAGTTTAAGTAAGTCCAATAGTGTTATTGCGAAGCAGTTTCTAAACGTATACTTATCTTTACACGTCTTTTTAAATCGTTGGGTCTTTTCGAATTGTCATCTATACCGCCTGTTAACATATTGATGACTATATTGCTGTTATCTATAACTTTATTTTTAATATAATCACCTGTATAATATGCTCTGAGAAATGATAATAGTTGATTATCTATTACGGATCCATTTTTAACAGCAACATTTCCATTTTCATCATAAATATCTGGACCTGGATAAATCTTGTTAGAAGCAATATCTCTTGGGTCAGAAAATCCTGTTATATCTAATACAATCTTTGTATTATTCAAGACACAATCGTTTTTCAAATTATTTAATCTGTCATTTATATAATCTATGGCTTCTCTAAAAGCTGAATCAATCGTATAAGAGTATTGGTGGTATTTGTCATCTGGATACTCTATGTAAGAAGTATTACCTTTACCAGTAATTACACCTAATTTGAATAAACTCTTAAGTTCCTTTAAGTTATCAGATGTATTTGGTCTATAGTATCCCGTTACAAAAAATGGTATGTCATATTCTTCGAAATTAAATTCGACAGTATAATTAGGTAAAAATATGTCTTGTTGGAAAACTACTTCAGCATTCTCATTACACTCAGCAAAAAATAAATCAGTACTCTTTATAGAATTGTAGCATTCGTTTCTATATGTTAAATAATAGTATGTATTTGCGGTTAGTTCAAATTCGAAGTATGAATCACTTGGTATAACGTATTGGTTGAGTAATACACTATCTTTTGAGTATAACTCAACAATTCCTTTTAATGGAACATTTTCATATTCACTAATAATATTACCTTTTAAAGTAACTTTCTTACAGAAATCAAATTTATACACATCAAATTGACCACAACCACCAGGTCTGTCAGAAGTCAGATATAATGAGTTATTTAGAATAGTTGGGGAAATATCATTAAATCTAGAATTATAATCAGAGTTCAATTGATAAGCATTGGTTGAATGGTTGTTCTTTTCATAAGAAAATATATTAAATTTACCATTTACCTTCCTTGAAAATAATGACTTATTAAAGGATTCACTATAAAATCCTTCATCTACATTAGTATTTATATCATCAAAAGAAATTGGGTTAGTCCAATTGCCATTGATATAATCAGAATAATAAATATCCCATTGGTTATTTATTTCTTTAGTAAAATATAATCTATTATCCACAAAATATGGATGTCCCTCGAATCCTTTGCTATTGAGTAGTTTAATATCAATTACCCTTGCGTATTCTCCTCTTACATACATAAACGCAAAAAGGTCTCTATTCAATGAATCATTAGTTAATCCAGATATTACAAATAGCTTCTTCTCATTATCTAGATTATAAGTTGTAGGTAATCCAGGAGATAATAAGTCATTATGTTTAACAACATTATCAATATTAGTTAATAAACTATTATTGTCTTTTATCTGAAAAATATTATATTGTTTACTATCACTTGATAAGTAAACTAATTCATTATCAACAGATTTTACAAGTGGCTCGTTATCTACTGTATTAATAATGTTTCCAAGATTTCCAGCCACATTTACACTCTTACATTCTTGTTTTTCTGGAATTGATCCACAAGATATAAGTGACAATAATAATAAAATTGTAGTAAATTGTTTTTTCATTAAAAAATATCTTAGTAATTTCGAAATTCTAAATACATCACTCTTATTCTCGGCATAAAGGACATCAATTATTAATGAATAGATCAAAAGCAATTATAAATACCAAAAACATCAGACACAATTTAAGAATAATAAGGGAAAAATCAGGTACAAAGATTATTGGAATTGTAAAAGCTAACGGTTATGGTACTGGTATAAACGAAATATCAAAAGTATTAAGGGACGAAGGTGTCGAAATGTTAGGGGTTCCTTATGTACATGAAGCGCAAGGATTAAGGGAAAAAGGAGATAAAGGAGAAATATTGCTGACTGGAACTTTATCAGAGGATGAAGTTGAAGAAGTTATAAATTTAGATTTACAGGTCTGTACTGTTAATATTAATGTCCTTAGATCACTTAATGAGGCTGCTAAGTGCAAAAATAAAAAGGCGTTACTACATATATTCGTTGATACTGGAATGAATAGGGAAGGGGTTAAACCTCATAATCTTGAAGCATTTATAGTAGTCCTCAAAACATTCGAACATCTTAAAATTGTTGGGTGTTTAACTCATCTTATCTCTTCAGATGATAAAGATAAAACTCAAACTAAAAATCAGATAGCAGAATTTAGTAATGCTTTGGATAAAATTGAGAAAGCATTCGGAAAATTAGAATATATTCATACACATAATTCTGCAGCTATATTTAACGAAATTGAAAGTCCAAGTAATTTTTCTCGACCTGGTATAGCTATTTACGGATTTTTACCAACACGTGAGCTTCAGTCGAAAAGCGATTTGAAACCGAGTCTAAAATTAGTTTCTGAAGTGTCTTTAGTTAAACACGTTAGTAAAGGTGAAACCGTTGGTTATAGTAATAAATATATTGCTAAAAATGACATTACAATTGCTTTGATTCCTTTTGGATATGGTCATGGATTTCCTTGGGCTTTATCTAATTGTGGTTCATTTAGTATAAAAAATAAATCTTGTAAGATAGTTGGTTCAGTCTGTATGGATTTTACAATGGTTGATATTTCAGGACTCGATGTTTCAGTTGGTGATGAAGTTATAATAATGGGTGATGGTATAACTGGTGATTCTATTTATGATATTTCTGAAAAAGCAAATACTATACCTTATGAAATAATAACTCACTTATTACCACGCTTAGACCGTGTATATATATAGATGTTGAAAAATTAATTCCCACTACTCCAGATAAAACTTTACTTTTGTTAAAAGTATAATGAACTATGTATAGAATTCACCTCCCAAATTTCGAAGGCCCATTTGATTTGCTCCTCTATTTTATTAGAAGAGACGAATTAGATATTTATGATATACCAATATCAAGAATTACCGAAGAATTTTTAAGTTATGTCAGAGTGATGAAGTTACTTGATTTGGAGTTAGCAGGTGAGTTTATACTTATGGCGTCAACTCTAATGTATATCAAAGCTAGACTACTTCTTCCTAAACCTAAAGACGAGAACGGCGATGAAATAGAAGACCCTCGAACAGAATTAGTCCAGAAGCTATTAGAATATAAGCAAATAAAAGAAGCAACTGAAGATTTACGAAATTCAGAAGAAAACAATTTATACTTCCACGAACGTGGTTATTTTGGTAATGACGAATCAGCAGAGGTAGTTTACACTAATACTACAATGTTTGATTTGTTAACAGCTTTCAAAACGGCTGTTGATAGGTTAGACAATGCAGTACAAGAACACGTTGTAGAACTTATACCTATTTCAGTAGAGGAACAAAAAGAAGAGTTAGTAAAAGTAGTAAATATGAAAGGCAGGATTAAATTCCTAGATTTTATGAAAAATAAGCCAAAATCATTCATAGTAGTTACATTCCTTGCTTTATTAGAGCTAATTCGCTCCAACGAATTATTTATTACGCAAGACGATTTATTTTCTGACATAATTATATCACCAACATTGAACCTAAACTAGATGGAATTAAAAGATTTACCATATTTTTTCTCTTTACCTAAGCAAGAACAAAAAATAGCATTAGAAGCGCTACTCTTTACCATGGAAGAGCCTCTTGATATTAACAGATTGATGAAAATTCTGGCATCAAATGAGTCTAATAGTGTAGATGAACAAGATGTAATTGAATATGAACTACTTGACAAAATAGGTTTCAACCGAGATTATGTTCGTGATATCATTAATGAAGTAAACAACGATAATTCCGATAATGATAGACCTTTTCGTATAATTGAAAGTGGGGGAGGATACTCACTCGTAACTTCCCGTAAATATGGCAAAATCGTTGGTAAAATCAATAAAAATATAGTACGTAGGAAACTAAGTAATGCTAATTTAGAAACTATAGCAATTATAGCATATAGACAACCCATATCTAGACCAGGTATTGAGTCAATACGTGGGGTAAATTCCAAAGAAATCATCAATGGGCTTATTGATAAAGGTTATGTTCGAATAATTGGGAAAAGTGATGCGCCAGGTAATCCCTATCTTTATGGGACTACAACTGACTTCCTAAAAGCATTCGGTTTAAACACATTAGAAGACCTTCCGAAGCTTAAAGAATTGAAAGAACTTGGATTTAGTGAAGCCGAAGAGTCCGGTTTTACTCTTAGAATAGAGATGGAAGACGATCCAAAACAAATCGATGAAGAAAACGTTTCTAATGAATGATGAATACAAAGATTAAAATAATTCTTTTTATGGTTGTAGGAGCAGTGCTTGGCTATGCTTACTTCTATTTCTTTGGGTGTGAGACAAATTGCTCTCTTAAATCAGATTGGCGGATTACTTCACTATATGGATCAATAATAGGACTTATCTTAGCATTCCCTACAAAAAGAAAATTACCTAAGGAATGAAAGATAAGCTTAAAGAGTTAGCTGGTCAAACCGTCACATATGGTATTTTTAATATCGTCGGACGGTTTCTCACTTTTATACTCTTTCCTCTTTATATCAACTACTTACCTAAAGCAGAATATGCAGATATTGTATTAATTTACGCTTATATTGGCATACTCAATGTGTTCTATGCCACTGCATTAGAAAGCTCCTTTTTTCGCTATTATGACAAAAACGACATCAAGAAATCACGTGCTGTTTTTTCGCATGCATTTATCCCTATATTTATATTCGGATTCGTCGTCTCGTCGATTATTTTCGCCTTCGCAGATAGCTTAACCTTCGTCCTTTCAGGGGAAGTCGAAAACTCTGCAGAGCTTATTATGCTCGCCGCTTTTGTTCCCCTAATAGATGCTATCCAATTCATTCCATTTGGGCTTCTAAGGATGAACAATAAAGCGCGTAGCTTTGTTATGATAAGGTTTGTTCATGTTATAGTATATGTAAGTCTTAACTATGTAGCTATTACATTTTTCGGGATGGGGGTATTTGCTGTACTAGTAATACAACTTATAGCTTCGTTGACTACTCTCGCTATTCAGTCGAAGGAAATCATCGCAAATTTAGTCTTTAAATATGACTCGAAGCTCTTCAGGACTATGCTTAGATATGGAATACCTACTTTGCCGGCGGCACTTTCGACCATATTTCTAAATGTAGCTGACAAACCTATAGTAAAAGAATTCGCTGGATCTGATGCGCAAGCCGTTTACTCAGCAAACTACAAGCTTGGAATACCAATGCTATTATTCATAACAGCATTTGACTATGCTTGGCGTCCTTTTTTCTTAAATAATTACGAAAACGAAGGTTCGAAAGAGCTGTTCTCAAAAATACTAACATACTTCACACTAATCGGTGCTATTATCTTCCTTTCGTTCAGCTTTTTCGTTAGTTATATAGCTCAAACCCCTTTTATAGGGCGAGGTAAGCTACTACCGGATGACTACACCGGAGGACTTGTAATCATTCCTATTATCCTTTTAGCTTATTGGTTCAACGGGATGTACAATAATTTCTCCGCTTCGCTCCATATAGCTAAAAAGACAAAGTACCTTGCATACTCGATAGTAACTGGAACTGCAGTATATTTTATTGCACTCTACACTTTAGTCCCTAACGTCGGCTATATAGGTGCTGCGTGGGCTACTTTGATTGGGTTCGCTACTAATGCAGTACTTATCTATTACTTTGCACAAAAATCGTATGCTATAAAATACGATTGGCCTAAAATATCAATCATTGCGGTGCTTACTGCAGCAATTTATTTTGCAAATAATGCACTAAACCTTAATTTTGGAACAATGACAGACGTCATCGTAAAGATTTCGTTCCTAATTTCGTTCATAGTGCTGCTCAGATTATTCGGTTTCTTTACTAAGCAAGAGATTGCAGCACTAAAAAGACTTATTCGTAGAAAATAAATGCCTCCGTAGCTTAACTGGATAGAGCATCAGATTTCGGCTCTGAGGGTTAGGGGTTCGAATCCCTTCGGGGGTGCTTATTTTTTCTCAAAACCGTCACCAAGAATGTCATTGCGAGGAGTGAAAGGACGCGGCAATCTCTTTAGAATATGAAAACCACCCACTCGTGAAGTATTTCCTCCTCCTAGTGGATTGCTTTCGCTCACTAGCTAAACATATTCACTCTATTAATTCTCTAATTCTACATCAAAATCATAATAAAAATAGTACCATGGACTGTCTTTCCAACAACCTTTTTCTATTACTTTAAATTCTACACCGTTATCTCTAAACTTAAACTTATATTTCCCTTCTACGTTCTCACATTCATTATTAACAATTGTTATTATATCATCTGAGATTGTATATTTACCTTCCTCATGATATTTTAAATGTTCGGGTAATTCATTTTCTGATAAAATATAAGTCCCATCATTAAAAAATTCTAAAATTACTAAGACATTATAAGACAGACCATTATCTTCAGAATATTCTATATAATTTTTCCACTTACCAACAATCGAATTTTCACTCGGTTCAGTTACATTTTCCTCACACCCGAAAGCAAAAACCAACATTATTATCACTAATATCTTTTTCAAACTCTTCTCTCTGTTATTATTATTGTTAAAAATACAAAAAATTCTTAAATTGAAAAATAAAATTTCAAGAGGAAAACCGTGCAAAACACAAAACACCGATTAAAACTATTATCCCAAGGCTTTACGCCATTATCCCAGGGGCTTACGCCATTCTTTTACCACCTTACGACTTTAAGAAATGGTTCTACGCCATTATCATACTACTCTACGCCATCTAGTGAAGCAATTTCGCCCTCTAGAAATGATATATCTGCGGAGGAATTATGATTCTGGGGGATAGTTTAGCTCAAGTAGCAAAAGATACGACTATTCTAAAAGAAGTAATAGTTAATGTGGCTGACACTGTAACCAATTATGTTTACATAAAGGAAGTACCAGTGAGTGATGGATGGAGTACAGACACATGGATAAATTTGCTTAGTGCAGGTATTACTTTTCTTGCTGTTTTAGTTGCTTTTGGTGGAAAAGAATTTATAAACTGGTGGAATAGAATTGATCTGGATATAAATGTAGCTAAAAACCCACTTTTAAAAAACGTTATTAATACAGGAGTTGCAGGAATACATTGCATAGATTGTTGTTTGCTAATTGAAGATAAAAGAGGAAAAAAATTAGTAAAGAATGTAAAAATCAAAGTAAAAAGATTTTCTAATAAAGCTAATAATAATATTGTTATTGAACGCCTACATGGAGAAGCCGTTTTGGAATGGCAAACTATCAATAAGGAAAAAACAAAATTATCATTCTTAAAAAAACAAGAAATTATTCTTGGGAAATTTACTTATAATACTAATATTGATAATTTTATGCCATCTATTGTAACTACTCATCCTGTTTCTTGGACTGGAAAAGTAGGAAAAGAGTTAAAAATATTTGAATTAGAAGTGATAGCTGATAATTATTTTTCTAATAAAATGTTTTATTTTCAAGTTTATAATGATGGAAACAAATTATTAGAACGACATGATGCAATAAATCATATACATATTATGAAAGTAAATCATATTGAAGACTTTAGAAAACCAACATTAGATAATAATTATGATAATGAAGTCGAATAAGGTCCACTAATTAAGGAAAACCCTCCACTAGTGAGCGAAACAGATTTATAATAAATAAATAATAATAAACTAGGAGACGAAATGAAGCAAATAGTAATAATAGCACTTATACTAGCCACCGTATGGGGTTGCAGTGACGACAAAGTAACAACTCCCGACCCTGTAGATAAAGATACAGTGGAGAAAACTTTTGTAACAATAGAAGGTATGATAAATTTTGTCAAAATTGAAGAAATACTAGACACTTTGGGAGACCCTAGTAAGCTCGATAAGCTTTGCCGAATGGATGATGAATATGATGTAGTAGTCTCACCTTCTATTTCTACTGGTGAAGAATTACTTTTCGTACCATATGATATCAATGTTGAGAGTACTGAAGTTATTATAAGTATAGAGACAGCAAAAGTAAGTCCCGAATTGCGTGATAGTATAATTGCTAGATACGGATTCTTCATAGAACATGAGGAATTCATATCGGAGGAAAAATATAAAGATACTATTAGCGGTGGTCCATGGTCAATATTTCAATTAGGTAATTTCAATCCTAAACCTGGGGCATATATTGTTAGAGTAGAGAGGACTGGAATATCAGATAGATGCGTACCTTTCATCCGACTAGGAGGTGAAAATAAGGAATAAGAGAAAGGAAACGATTGGCGAGTGAGCGGATGCCATCTACAAGGGTGCAAATAAGCCACTACGAGAACGGAAATGCTCGTCGAGTTGGCGAGAGAGGTTGGCTTGTGAGCTATGGCAAATGGCTTTGGTGGAAAAAATATGTACTGTATATAGTGGCAAATGGTTATATTAGCGACACAAATATTCTAAAAAACTAAATTTTAACACGGAGTAAAGGAATGAAAAAACTATTGTACATATTGCTATTAGCAGGAATATTAATGAGTTGTGGTTCGGACGATGAAGGATATATAGAGACTGATGATGCTCAATACGAAAGCCTAGATGACAATTCAGAAGGTGAGAATGTGCAAGAAGACAACAAGAATAAAGCATATAGATTAGGGAATGTTACGATGACAGTAGAAGGAAAGACTCTGACTATCGAAAATTATGGCATAGACCCTTATACAGTTATGAATTGGTTCACAGGTAAAAATGGTGTAACACCTATGGCAGGTGTGGTATTCAAATCAAGTGATTTCGAAAGTACATTGCTTGTTAACATGAAGGATTTTGATACGTCAAAAGACGAATATAAGGGAAAGATGGAAATAGAAAACTCACAACCTACAGCTTCTTTTGGACAGGATGGTGTTACATATATGTTTACAAGCGGAACAATGGAAATAGATGAGTTCTCGAGAAAAACTGGTAAAGTAATAATTCGTTTGGAGGGAAAATGCAACAAAACAGTTATGTTCGAACCCACTCAAATGAAAACAGATTTACCGGCAACATTAGAGATTGATGCTTATATGCCTTTGTATGTATTAGATGGTGTAGCTGGTAAAACGGATGCTGCTTCAAATTATAGTCTTTAGGATTGATAATGTTACTTGACTATTAAAATTATAAATTTAACATAAAAAAAGAGTGACTGGAAATTCCAATCACTCTTTTCTTTTGGTACAGGAGGGGGGACTTGAACCCCCACGTTATTGCTAACACTGGATTTTGAATCCAGCGCGTCTACCAGTTCCGCCACTCCTGCCTGTTAGACAAAAAAAGCAAAAACCTGAATAGCTTTTGCTTCTTTTTATATCTTAAATGTGTGGGCGATGAGAGACTCGAACTCCCGACCCTCTGCTTGTAAGGCAGATGCTCTGAACCAACTGAGCTAATCGCCCCGATTAAGGAGTACAAAAATAAGACAATTTTTCTAATCTGCAAACAAAAATTTAATTTATTTTTTCGATTCTTCGTACTTCCTTGATTTTATTCAATATAATTTTTTCAATTCCACCACGAAAAGTGTTCATTGCCATCGGATCGTGCTCAAATATCCCTAAAAGTTTGAATACAGCAGTTTTTGTGTCCTCTTCATAGGTCACAAATTCAAGAAAACCATCATCTTTTGTCAATATTTCGTTGATTTCTTGTACCACAGCTTTTATTCTTTCTTCTATGGAAGGCATTATATATTAATCTCAACTTCTGGTGTTTTCATTTTTTCATAATTAATCTTTCGTACTTTAGAAACAATTTTATCTGTAATATTCATTAATTCTTTTGATTGTTCAGAATCTTCATCACGAAGAACTTCAGGCATTCCGCCATCGTTTCCTTCTCTCATCTGAATACTTAATGGAACTTGTCCGAGTAAATCAACATTGGTTTCTTTACTAATCATCTTGCCACCATCTTTACCGAAAATGTAGTATTTTTCATCATGTCCAATAGGGGAGAACCAGCTCATATTTTCTATAATACCAATGTTATCTACATTTACTTTGTTGAACATAGCAATACTACGTCTTACATCAGCAAGTGCTATTTCTTGTGGTGTAGTTACAGTCACTGCACCAGTAAGTGGGATTTTTTGTGTTAAAGTTAACTGAATGTCACCTGTACCAGGAGGTAAATCGAATATTAGGAAGTCTAGATTTCCCCAAACGATTTGTTCGAAAAGCATTGAAAAATAACCAGCTAACATAGGACCACGAACTATAGCAGCATCATTCTGTTTCATTAGAAATCCCATTGATGCTATTTGAATACCGAATTTTGAAGATGGTCGAGCCATTACTTTTCCATCAGGCATTTTTACTGATTCCATTTGTGCATTTTTAAGACCAAACATAGTTGGCTGACTTGGTCCATATATATCAGCGTCAATAATACCTACTCTTGCACCTTTCTTAGATAATGCCGCGGCTATATTAGAAGCAATTGAAGATTTACCAACACCACCTTTACCAGAAGAAACTGCTATAAGATTCTTGATACCAGGTAATACTTCTCTATCTTGAGTATTAAATGGTTGTTCCGTAATTAGTATCTCAAATTTAACTGAACTATCTAATTTGCGGAGTTCTGCAATCAATAAATCATTAATTCTATTTACTACCCAATATATTGGTTGAACTAACTTTAACTTTATAAGAACTGAATCTTCAGTTATTTCTATTTTATCTATTGCGTCTAACTCTGATAAACTAACTCCTAAATCTGGGTCTTCTACATTATTGATACTGTTAAGTATATCTTTTTCTAATAACATTATTCTATCCAATTCTTTTTTTATAATTAAACAGTGAACGAAACGAAAATTAACTATTTATCGTGTAAATGTGTAACTAATTGCTAGAGTAATGTGTCTTTAGTATTAGATAGTGAGTGTAAAATTAGATTTGCAATTATTTAAAAATGCACTTATCTTTGTTTTATGTTAAGAATGAATAAATTTTTGTTTAAATAATGAGGTTTTAAAATGAATAAATTATTAACCATAATACTAGCTCTGACTGTAGTCGCTTCGGCGTATGGGCTAGAGCAAAATGACATGAGGGCTAATCTATTAGACAATATAGATTATACTTCTCCAAAATTAGAATTGGAAACCTTTAGTAAAGGAAAGAATAATTCGACTCAAGATCTAAATGCTGGTGTTCCGCTAGTAGGATTTGAGAGATTCTACTTTATGCATTATTCTCGTAGTAATCCTATTCAGTGGGATCCTTCTACTAATGCTATTGGTATTGCAATCAACGAAAGACAATTTTTACCAGGCGCATTCGATGGTTCTAAACTTTATATGCTTAGATCTACAGATATGGGAAATTCTTGGGATAGTGTTCACGTTTACAGAAATCCAGATATTGGACCATTCTACCCATCATTAGCGTTCCTTAACGCAAATAAATCTTCGAATATAGAAGATTTAAGTTATGTAATGTATGCACCTCAAACGACTAAAAAGACTAACGGAACTTGGGGTAATGGTTCAGGCGGAACTTTCTCAATTTATGATAAGGCAATTGGTGAAAACCCAGAGCCAATTGAACAAGATGCTCCAGATAGTGGTAATCCTCCTGATAATCAACATTGGGGTAGTTTACTTTTGAGAACTAATGAAGTAACTAATACAATTTATGGATTTGGTACTTTAGACCCAGTAACAGAAAATGATCAATTTGGTTATTATGGATATTGGGGATTCAACTTTGACACACAAGCTATAACAGGAAATAATCCTCAACAATGGTGGGCAAACAAATTTAGAGATCCAGGATCAAAAACTTCTTCTTGGAATGGTCAAATGGTTATTACTAATGACGAAGACGGTGTTTTATACGCTGGTGTTAATAATAGACATTTCGAAAATGCTGAACCAAGATTATTAGGAATATCTAAATCTTCTGATGGTGGTGATAACTGGTCTGCATTCGAAGTAATGCCAGAATTGACACTTAACAGTATATTAGATAATCACCCAGGTTATACAGCTGTTGGTATTACTAATCCTTACTCAGGTAATGCTATGTTCTCTACTGGACCAGGTAAAGTATCATTTATAGCAGAAGTAATTATTACTGGTGATGATGTTCCAGCTTTGGCATTCATAACGGAGTTAAAGTATGATAATGGAATATTTAGTTTGAATGAAATAGCTGAATTGGAATCGACTGGTCCGTCTGTAACTCTTGAACATACTACAACAAGAGATGATACAACACAATGGGCAATTAGATACCAACCATCTACTTATGGAAATAATTTGCAAATAGCTAAAACTGCAGATGGTGATAAGTTATTATTAATGTATATTGATGCTGATCCTGGAAAGACTATTGCTTTAGATCCACCAGTACAAGTATATATGGATGTTAGAGATCCTTTGACTAACGAATTAGTAGAACAGCAACAAATGTTAGATACTATATTACAATATGATATATTTTCTGTGGTATATGATATGAATACTGGTGAATGGGGAAATCCTACAAATATTACTAATGATGAACATGTAGAAACATTATTTAATATTCCAAGTGTAATCCCGGATATAAATAATGTACCAATTTTAACTTATGAGACTACTGAGACTTCTTATAGATTGAACAAATTCAACTTCCCAGAGCCAATTAAAGAAATGTTAATTGACTGGGGAACAATAATGAACTTTACAGCTGAAATGGATGCAACAAAAGCACAAGGACCAGCTGGTACAGTAGTTAAAGAATTAGATTTCAATGTTGAGTTTGGTAATGTGTCTCCAAATCCAGCAGTAAATACTGATTTGGTTGAAATATCTTTCAGTGTAGAGAAATTATCAACTGTTTCATTAGCATTGTTTGATAATATGGGTAATAGAGTTTCTACTTTATTGAATAATAGTTTAACTCAAGCGCATAATAATAATACTTTAAATGCTAATATTTCTAATTTGAATTCTGGAACTTATTACTTCCAACTTTCTGTAAATGGTGTTACATTTACTAAGAAAATGATTATAGTAAAATAAGTTATTAGGAAATAGACTAAAATAAAAAAGGGCTGAATTTCAGCCCTTTTTTTTTGTATATTTTTTTAATGTGTTAAAGTTGATTCTTACATTTTAATAAGAAAACTTCAAGTATATCATCTAAATCAGAGGTAGAAACATCAGGATTAGCCAGTATAAAACGAATAGAAAGCTTTTCCTCAATATAACAATAGTTGAATAAGGCAATACCTTCTTTATACATCTCATCTCTTGCTTTGAGGTTTATATTATTGATTACTTCTTGAGTAAAGTTGCCATCGGGTTTAAATCTAAAATTTACATTGCAATATGTAGTAGGAGCTAGTAATTCAAATGAAGGGTTCGATTTTACTTTATTAGTTAGGTAGTTTGCTAATGAAATCATTTTTTCAATTCTTTGCTCATATCCTTTCATTCCATAGTATTTGAAAGAAAGCCAAAGTTTTAAAGAATCTACTCTTCTACCACATTGTATTGATTTTTTACCAAGATCTAAATCATCATATTCATGTTCATGAAATAGGTAATCTGAAGTTTGTTCACAAACTGCAGGCAACAACTGATTATTATCCTTTAGTAATATTACAGAACATATTAGAGGTATTCCCATAAGTTTATGAGCATCCCACGAAATAGAATCTGAATTCTCAATTCCTTTAAGCAAATGTTTGTGCTTTTTACTAAAAATTAACGCTCCACCCCAAGCTCCGTCTGTGTGAAACCAAAGATTGTATTTCCTAGCTATACTCTGAAGCTCAGTTAATGGGTCGAAAGCACCCACCTCAGTTGTACCAGCTGTACCGCAAACATAAAATGGTTGCTTACCAATTGCTAAAGCATTTTTAATACTTGATTCAAGTTCAGCAGGTATCATTTTATGATCTTTATCAGCTTTTACTTTAATTACATTTTCCTCACCGAATCCCAAAACATTAGCAGCTTTCTCAAATGAATAATGTGAATGTTCTGAAACGAAAAAACAGAGTTCTGGAAGTGAACTAAGTCCTTTACTTTTTATATCTGGAAATAAAGTATTTCTTGCGACTAATAATGATATTAGATTGGCATTACTGCTTCCAGTTAGAAATGTACCATCTCCCGACTCATAACCCATTTGTTTACAAAGCATGTCAATCATGAATGTTTCTATAATGGTTGCCGCTGGTGCAGTTTCATAAGTATAGACTGAAGTATTCCTAAGTGTAGTTACAAACTCAGAAATTAACGCTGGATAATTACGTCCAGCCCAAAGTTGATTGCTAAATAGGGGATGGGCTGTATCTACAGATCCTGATAGATACTTTTCAATTGATTTGTATAATCCTTCTTCACCTTGTGCATCGTCATTAATCTCCAGATCAAGATGTTCAATCATTTCATTAGGTGATTTATAATCAATTACTTTTGATTTCTTGAAATCTTTGTTAATCTCAGATTCCAATAGTTCATATAGTTTAGATAAATTCATATAGTATTATGTTGTTATTTCGTAACTATTACGAAGCATTATTCAATAAATTATAAAAAAAAAGCTCCACAAATAATTGTGGAGCTTTGGCGGGACCGACGAGATTCGAACTCGCGACCTCCAGTGTGACAGACTGGCATTCTAACCAACTGAACTACGATCCCTTTTTTTCGATTTCGTAACGAAATCAAGACTCAAACATAACACATTGATTTGAATTTACAAAACATTATTTCATATTTTAATTCATTATCATCACTTTTTTTATCCCTATTTTATCACCGTATTCGACACTAATAAAGTAAGCACCTGAAATTACATTATTAAGCTGAATTTGTTTATTTAACACTCCAGGACCAAAATTTAGAAATTCTTTATAAATAATTCTACCTTGTAAGTCAGAAATATTAAATTTTATAGAATAGTTGTCGTTTAGACTCATTGCTAAATTAAGATTTTCATTATTTTGAAGTAAAGTTGGATAAATATCGAACCCTGAAATAGGAGTCAAAATAGATTCAGGAAGTATTTCAGATCTATTTACACCACATTGTATAAAATCATTTTCAAGATAAATATTAAAATATTCTGATTTATTTGGATAGTGATAATCTCTTAAATAAGATTTTACCTTGATCCTTGCTTTTGCTATTTCCGATTCGAACTCTTGTTTAGGAACATCTATATAATACTGATTATCAAAATCTCTTTTAACTAAAGGGTAAATTTTTGATTTAAAATCAGAATAGTAAACTAATATTTCAGCATCTAGTATTTTATTGCCAGGAAAAATATAAAATACTAATCTTTTGAAGTCACCATTATCTATTTGATTTTCTGGCGAAATTGCTACACCAGAATTATATACGGCCTCGGAGATATCTGGCAAGCCATATCCATATCTATTATCAGGATTATCATACTTATCAGCTGTTTTATACATATTAGACTTTAAAGTATAAGAATCAGTATCGCGATATATTGATTTTAATAATCCAAAACTACCAGCTATTAAAGGTGAGGCTAGTGAGGTACCTGCAGTTGGTGAATAACTATCTTCACTATTAGGGTTTATACTGAATATACCATTACCTTGCGCTACTAGGTTTGGTTTCATAAGTCCTTTTGCATTTGGACCATTAGAACTAAAACCAGATAAGTTGATTCCATCAGCATTGAGGGCACCAATTGAGACACTACTATCAGCGTCTGCAGGTGAAATTATTGACTTTGTTATATCTCCGTTATTTCCCATTGCAATTACACATATCATACCCATTGCTGAAGCATCATTGATTGCTTTTGATGCAATCGTGTAATTTCCATCTAGATTATCGTAATTCAATGATAGAGTATCTAGACTTTTATAACCCAAAGATGCATTTATAACATCTACTCCATTATTTTCCATCCAAATAATGGCCTCTGCGAAGTTATCAATTTCTAAATATGTTTCACTTCTATTATCTTCAGTTTTTGCCAAATAAAACTCTGCATTCGGAGCAATACCAATATAATTCTCATTATCTAATGCTCCTACAGTTGAAAATACAACAGATCCATGACTATCTTGGGAGTTAACATCTTCTTCTTCGTTATGAACTATTGAATCTCTAAATATAAAATCATAAGATTTAACTACATTTGCATTCATTATAGCTTTATGTGAACGTAAGTCAAATCCATTGTCAAGAAATCCAATTCTAACACCTTTTCCAGTAAATCCGTAACGATGTAAATTGGGTATGTTTAGCATATCAAGATGATTAAATGAGTTACCATACTCGAATAAGTCACAATTATTATATTCTAAAGTATTATTGTTATTAATATAATGTTCCTCAACTGGTTGTACTAAGTCTAGGAATTCTAATTGTTTGATTTCTACTAAAAGTACTGAATCAATCTCAGCAATTATATAATTATACCATTTTAATTTAGATCGAATAGTTATACCCATACTTACAAGAGAATCCAAATAGTTTTCGTAAATTGGTACGTCTTTCACGGAGATAATATTATCAGATTTTAGATTGATTTTACGTCTTTCTATGGCTCTTTCGTCTAAATCGGAGAGAATTTCATTATAAAGTTCATTATTATATTCTAGAACTTTATTTCCTTTATCTTTTAGATAAACTCTGTATAGACTTTGGGCGTTTAGTGAAATATTAAGTATTACTAAACTAATTATAAGTATTAATAGTTTCATTTCGTAAAGACAAATTAGTTTTAATCAAGTTACAAAAAAGTAAATAAAAATGAGTGTAGTTTTTATAACTGGTGCAGGCAGAAGAATAGGAAAGTCTCTAGCAATTAATTTTGCAAAAAAAGGATGGGATGTAGCTATAAACTATTACAAATCAGAGAAAGAGGCACAAGAAACTGCCATTATTTGTAGAACTTATGGTGTAAAGGCAAATATTTATAAAGCTGATGTTTCTAGGAAAGAAGAAGTAATAGAAGCTATAAGTAAGTGTATAGTAGAATTGGGTTTACCAAATGTACTTGTTAATAATGCTGGTGTTTTTCCAGAAAGAACTAAGATTGATGATATTGAAGAATCACTTATAGATGATACATTTGCTATTAATCTAAAGGGTGAATTCTTCACAAGTCAGTATTTCTCGCAACTTGCTAAGCCTAACAGTCGTATTATTAACATAGCATCGCTTGGTGCATTTGAGATTTGGAAAGGTAGGTTACCGTACCATATTTCGAAAGCTGCTTTAATACAGATGACAAAAGCACTTGCAGTTGAATTAGCACCTAATATATCTGTAAACAGTGTTAGTCCAGGAGCAATTGAAGTTATTGATGACCCAGCTAAGGATTCATCACTTATTTCAATAGAAAAGATACCTATGAGAAGATATGGTACTCCAGAAGATATTTTTGATGCTGTTTACTTTTTTGCAACTACAAATAGTTATATAACTGGCCAGAACATCACTGTAGATGGTGGTTACCATAACTCGAGATAACAAATATGAAATATGAAAAAGAAATTATAAAAGCTTATGAAGATCCGAATTTTATGCATAGTAAAGAAGGAAGAACTATTAGGATTCTATCGGAATACTATCATCCTCAAGCATCCTTAAAAAAGAACAGAATTTATAATACAGTAGTGTTTTTTGGTTCTGCCCGGTCTATATCTTCAGAAGATTACAAAATTAAGATGAATGAACTATTGGAAAAGAAAGCATCAGGTCATGATGTAGATGAAAATATAAGAATGCTAAAAAAACTTGAGTTTACTTCAAAGTACTACGACGCTGCAGTTGAATTTGCAAAAAAAATATCTGAGTGGTCCAAGACATTAACAACTGATAATAAAGTTTACGTTTGCACTGGAGGTGGACCAGGGATGATGGAAGCCGCAAATAGGGGAGCGTATGAAGCTGAATTTCAAAATATTGGATTTAATATCGAACTACCGTTTGAACAACATCCTAATCCTTATATTACTCCTGAATTAAATTTTGAATTTCACTACTTCTTTATGAGAAAATTTTGGTTTGTTTATCATGCTAAAGCAATTGTAGTTATGCCAGGTGGATTTGGGACAATGGATGAACTAATGGAAATGTTGACTTTAGAGCAAACAAACGTTATTAGTAAAAAAGTTCCTATAGTTTTATTCGGAAAAGAGTTTTGGAATAATCTAATTAATTTTGATTATTTGTTAGAGATAGGGATGATAAGTGAAAAGGATTTAGATTTATTTATAATAATTGATGATGTTGATGAAGCTTTTGAGTATGTTGTTAATGGAATTTCAAAATTAATTAGAGTTGAAGAATGATGAAATCTTTTATCTTATTTATAGTTATAGTGTTTGCTACTATACCCAATTTGGCAGGTGAATTAGTTTTTAATAATGATAAACCTGAAATTGGGGGTAGAGTACTGATAACTTTTCAAACAAATGCTAGTGTTTTAGACTCACACTTTCTAATAGCATATAGATTTAGAGATAATCAAAAATATCCAACTGCTGAAGCCAGTTTATTAAACGGAGGAGTGAGACTTTTTATAGATTCAAGAGATAATTTTATACTTTTTAAAGTAATAAATAAATATGGTGTTATTGATGATAATAACGGTAAGTATTGGGATTTAGTTATACATAGTAATGGAAAACCAGTAAAAAATGCATATTTGAATAAAGCGTTAAGTTATCTGGGAACTACTGGAGAGAATTACACTCGAATTCCCAACTATGATAGTATTAAAGTTGCTTTGGAAAATGAACTAAAGCTTTATCCTAATAATTTTAGAGCGAAGATTGCATATGAAACTTTGAAATTGGACTTTAAGTTAATCGATTATGATGAATATAGAGATCGGTTAGAAGATATACTAGATACTAAAATTGATATAAATGATGAACTATCAATATCTGCTGCAGTTAAGGCATTAAACTCTCTTAATGAACAAGATAAAGCTAATGAATTAGAACAAAAATACATTAAAGAACACCCGAAAAGTGAAATGGCAAAAGACCAAAGACTTGAAGAACTTGCTAATGTTAATAGCTTTCAAGAATTCGTTAATAATTTATCTTCTTATCTTAATGACAATTATAAAGATAGAGAAATAGAAACAGTATATAATTCATTTGTACTTGCTCACTCACAATCTATAGATTTAATGAATGATATAGACAAAAACTTAAAGAAGTTGAATCTTGTTCCTACTTATTTATATAATGAAATTGCAATAACATATTTAGAAGATGAAGATATTAAAGGTGATTTCAGTCAAAAAGAAATTGAAGGGAATACACAGAAATACCTGAATTTAGGTTTTAAAAAGCTAGATAGCTTATATGAATTCAAACCAATTGATGTATCGTATCCAGAATGGAAAAAATTTATTTCAAAAACAGAATCAGATCTATATTTGTCACAATATAAACTTAATCTACTTACCAAAGACTCAATAAATGCATTATCAAGTGTTGTAAAAGCTATAGATGCTGCTCCATATCAAATGAACTCAACTCTCTATACTGAAGCTCTAGAATTGGCTAATAAGTATAATAAAACAAATCAGATAAAGAGTATAATTGAGAATGCATATAAGAATAATATTGTAGATAGTGACTTAGAAAAATTCATTTTAAAATTAATCTCTGAAAATAATAATATAGAGATTAGTTATATAAATGAACTAATAAAATCGAATAAGAATAACAAGATTGATAAGTTAAAGAACTCACTTACAAAAGAAACTCAACTTAGTGGATTTGTACAGAATACAGACGGTACTTTTGCTGATTTGGATAAGCTTAAGGGTAAGGTAAAGGTTGTATTGATTGGTTCTAGCTGGTGCGATGTATGCACGGAAGTATATCCTATATTCAATCAACTTCATTCCCAATACAAAGATGAATCAAAAGTAGAAATAATAGGTATTTCTATATGGGAAGATGACAACGCTAAGGAAAGTATAATAGAAATGATAAAAGATTTTGAGCTAGAATATCCAAACTATATTGATAATACGGACCTAATCCCCAGAAAACTAAATGTATTCGGATTCCCAACAATTGTGATAGTTGACCAAGATAATTATATACGCTACACAATTAGAGGATTCAAAAATAGGGAAGAGCTACTAG
>JAUHXN010000245.1 GCA_030426865.1 bacterium
TTCCGGAGCTGAGAAGTTAATAGTCTCAACTTTTAGCAAAGCGTAAAATCTTTCCGCTTCTTTTGGTGGACGTACCATACCAGTAACGGTGTCACCAGTTTGCATTCCAAATCTCTTTATTTGAGAAGGTGAAACATAAATATCGTCGGGAGAAGGTAAATAATTATAGCTCTGAGAACGTAGGAACCCATAACCATCAGGCAATACCTCTAATACCCCACCACTAGCTAATAGTCCATCATCATTAGCAGATTGCTCACGTTTATTACGTTGCTCCTCAACTATTTTTAAGATAAGGTCTTGCTTACGTAGCCCACTAATACCAGTAATCCCTAAGGATTTTGATATTTCATTTAGCTCGGAGATTTTTTTAGTTTTTAGTTCATCTATATCTATTATAGGAACTGGAGGAGGTGATTGTGAAGGAGTAATACGGCTAGTTCTTTTATAACCACTGTTTTCTCTGCCAGAAGAGAATTTTCTCTTCGGTCTTCTATTGTCTCGTTGTTTCATAACGTCTTTGTAAAGAAATAATTTATAATATTCATTTGTTGAATTTTTAGTTTGAATTGAACTTCTACGAGATTTGTAGTAATAATAAGTCTATTATTTGAATAAATAGGATACTCGGTGTGTTCGTTCATTGGCAAGTTATAACTTTTTTTCTTATTTCAAAAATTAAAAAGTATTTTTTTTCTTCTAATTGATTTGATATTTTGCAATTATAAATATCTTCTTCGGGGGGAGAAGCATAAATAAGTGGATAAAAACGGCATAAATATCAAGAAAAACAAATCTCAAATCGGTCAGTTTTTTAGAAATTGGTTTAACCTAAACCGTTGGGTTATAGTGTTATATCTGATGATAATAGCTGCAGCGGGTGTCTTGTATGTTGGTAATGTGAATGATACTACCGATCTACTTAGAGAGATTCGTACCCTAGAGCGAAGAATAGACGATCTAGAAAATAAAAGAAAAATGGCAGATAGTAGAGTAAAAAGATTACAATCCCCAGAAAGAATAATACAAATAGCTACTGAAAAACTTAATATGACTTTATCTGATGAAGCACCTTTATACATAGAGGAATATGAAAACAAAGATTAACTCATATCTAGAAGAGAATGAAGATTACAAAGGTCCAAAAGGCAAATTTTGGAAGTTTTGGTCATTAATGGTATTTATTTTATTCGGCTTCGTGATGGTAGTAGTTCGATTATTTTCAGTTCAGATATTGAATAATGAGAAGTACACCGCCATAGCTAAAAGGCAACATGAATCTAAAATTGACCTAAGGGCTGATAGAGGAAATATATATGATAGGAATGGTCAACTAGTAGCTACAACATTCAAAACTATTTCTATTGCCGTTGACCCAACATTATTGGTAAATGTAAACAAATTGTGTGAAGCTCTTTCTGCAGATATGGGGAAACCTGCTTCTAAATATAAATCCAAAATCAATAGAGCCAAAGGGTCATTCGTATGGTTGGAAAGAGGTGTGTCACCTGATTTATTGATAAATACTTTGCCGTTGAGTGAAAAAGGTTTACTAAAAATAGAAGAACCTAAAAGGAACTTCCCATATAGAGCAACGGGTTCTCAGATAATTGGTTTTACGAATATTGACAACAAAGGTATTAGCGGTCTCGAGATGCAATATGACTCAGTACTTCATGGCAGAAGCGGGTTTATGCATATGTATAGAGACGGACTACGTAGATTGCGTCCGTCACCCGATTTGCCCGTGGTAGAACCAATACACGGTAATAGTATCCAGCTTACTATTGATATAGAATTGCAACGTATTGTAGAGTATGAGCTACGTACAGGAATGGAAAGACTACTTGCTGAAGCAGGTACTGTAATAGCAATGAAACCGGAAACTGGAGAAATTCTAGCTATAGCTTCTTACCCTATGTTTGACCCTTATCATATTGATGAAAACTCGAATGAGGGGATGCGACTAAGAGGAATTACAGATGTGTTAGAACCTGGTTCTACTTTTAAGATGATTACTGCTGCTATGGGTATAGAAGAAGGTATAGTAACCGAAGATGAAGTTCTCAATGGACATAATGGAGTTGCTGTCTATAAAGGTGGAGCCCGAATAGCTGATGTTCATGGTATGGGTAAGGTTACGTTCAGAGAAGCAATGCAAAACTCATCAAATATAATAATGGGTGAAGTCGCAAATAGATTATCGAATGAAGTTCTTTATAAATATATCCGAGATTTCGGTTTCGGTCTTCCAACAGATGTTGATTTACCAGGTGAGGTATCAGGATATTTGCCAAAACCTAAGCAGTTTCATGCTAATACGAAACGATATTTAGGACATGGTTATGGGCTTAATTCAACTCCTTTGCAAGTGGTTAATGCTTATGCTGCTTTAGCGAATGGAGGAAATCTGATGCGACCATTTATTATAAAAGAAATCAGAACTGCTGCCGGAGAAATACTTGAGCAAAATAAACCTGAAAAGGTTAGACAAGTAGTTTCTAAAAAGACTTCCCAGAGAGTAACAGACTTGTTAGTAAGCGTTGTAGATAGTGGTTCAGGTAATAGAGCGCAAATAGAAAGAATGAAAATAGCTGGTAAAACAGGAACCTCACAAAAAATAACTAATGGAAGATATTCGAAAAGTGATTATAATGCGTCTTTCGCTGGGTTTTTCCCAGCAGACAATCCGCAAATAGCTATGATAGTTATAGTTGAAAACCCTCGTAGAAGTATTTACGGAGGATATAACTCAGCACCTATTTTCAAAAATATAGCTTCTAGATGGATGCTCTCGAAAGGATATGATGATATTAGAAACACATTAGTTGTAGAGAATGATAGTATATTGATGCCAAACATAGTTGGGATGAAATCCAAAGAAGCTAACAGGGTCCTAACAAAGTACAAGTTCGAATATGATGAAATCGAAGAAGGAAAATTCGTATATAATCAATATCCACAGCCAGGTCAATTGGTAAAAGGTAATGAAGAAATAATACTAACTACGGGATTTCCAGTAACTCATATAGATACAACAACTCAAGATGCTGATATAAAACACGATGTGTTAGGTTTTTCTATGCGAAGGGCTATATCTGTTCTTCAGTCCAATGGTATTGCTGTTGAGTTGCGTGGACACGGTTTTGTAACAGACCAGATATGGGGAAAAAGTAAATCAGGAAAAATAAAATGTACTTTAATTTGTAATTAAAGTTCCTGGAACTAATTATTTTTAATTGAGATTAAAATGATAAAAATTTTAGTAAGTCTGTTCCTAATAATAGGAAGTCAACTTAATTCGCAACAAACAATAGGGCTTTTTTATAATACGCCCCAATCTTATGATGGTTATACGTTATTTGCTCCTGCTGCTAGCGATACTACTTATTTGATTGATAATTGTGGTGAAAGAGTACACACTTGGGTTACGAATACTACACCTGGTAATACTGTCTATTTGTTAGAAAATGGGATGCTTTTAAGAACAGGTAAGGCATTCAACTCAAAATTTAATGCTGGTGGTAACGGTGGGCTAATACAGATGTTAGATTGGGATAGTAATCTGATTTGGGAATATAAAGTTTCCGATTCTACTCAGTGTCAACATCACGATATAGAGCCATTACCAAATGGGAATATATTGATTCTTGTGTGGGTTACTCATACAAAAGAAGAAGCTATACAAGCTGGAAGGACAATTTCTCCAAATGAATTGTGGTCAGAAAAAGTTATTGAAGTAAAACCTGATTTAATAAATGGGGGAGGAGAAGTTGTATGGCAATGGGATACTTGGGACCATTATGTTCAAGATGTTTCAGATGAACTTGATAATTTTGGTGATGTAACTAATCCAAGAAAAATAAATATCAACTTTAGTACAAGGGGTTTTAGTAACAAAGATTGGCTTCACTTTAATTCGTTAGATTATAATCCTCGTTTAGACCAAATAATGTTAAGTAATCACAATTTCGGAGAGGTTATAATAATTGACCACTCTACTACAACAGAAGAAGCAAAGACAAGCGAAGGTGGAAATAGTGGTTTCGGTGGTGATTTATTATACAGATGGGGAAACCCAATGTCCTATGGGCAAGGTACGGAATTAGACATTAAGTTAGTAACACAACATGACCCTCACTGGATTCCAGATAGTTTATTAGATGGAGGTAAGGTAATTATTTTCAATAATATTGCTGGTGATAGTAGTAAAGATTATTCCGAAGTATTGATAATCGATCCACTGGTAGATGATGGTGGAAACTATATTTTAAGTGATGGTAAATTTGGTCCTTCTAATACTTTCTGGAATTATACTGCTAATCCCGATACTAGTTTTTATAGTAGAAATCTTTCTGGTTCACAGAGGTTACCGAATGGAAACACTTTATTCTGCGAAGGTTGGAATGGAAGATTTACTGAAATAAATCCTAACAAAGAGAAAGTATGGCAATATGTGAATCCATCAGGATTTAACGGGCTGTTACTAAATCAAGGTGAAGAAAGCAATAGTAACCAAGTGTTTAGAGTAGAAAGAATATCAAAAAGCCATCCAGCTTTA
>JAUHXN010000007.1 GCA_030426865.1 bacterium
TAATACTATCAGTAGAAGTTACTTCTGGAACGAACTCAACTAAATCAGGATTAGCTATTGATGATTTTTCTTTTTCGATTAACATTGGGTTTAACAATGTATTGTCTTTAGTCGAGAACTCAACTCTTCTGTTTTCAGCTACACCATCTTCTACTCTAGTAGATGATGGTTTAGTTGGACTGTTCAATCCTTCTACAGTAATTCTATCAGGAGAAATACCATAGTTAATTACTAAATAATTCTTAGCTTGTTCTGCTCTTTCTTTAGCTAATGCTGTTTTTCCTTTTTCAGTTTTATTATCTACAGTACCAGTGATTGTCAAATCAGCAGCAGTATTTTCTTGCATACGAGTACCGATAATATCTAGAGTATTTTTATTTATTTCGATTGCATCTGCTTCCATATCTTCTATTAAGAATTTTCCTGTTTCTCTTTCCGCAGCTAAGTTTTGAGTAGCAGCAGAAGGATATTTGCTACCTTCGTTATAAAATACGTAGGGAACGATAGGGAAAAGTTCTGTGTATTTAACTTCTTCAACTTTGATATTATCAACAGTGTAAGCCATACCATCTTTGTTGTAAGCTCTGATATCTTTCAAACCTACATCAATAGTAGATTCTGGATCAGGTTCAACTTCATCATCACCAAAACCAAATGTTAAACTAACACCAGCTCTTAGCTGAGCAAAGTTCCAATCATTATTAGTACCACCATTAAAATCACTTACATTTGAAAAAGGTAATCTGAAACTAACTTCAGGAGTCAAGAACACATTATCATCAATCTCCATCATATAGCCGGCACCCAATGCAAGAGCTAATCTTAGTGGAGTATCGATTATATCACCTGATGATGCGAAATCAGTATTCGTTGTACCAAGGTCATTACTTATTGTACTAGTCTCTAATCTTTCGTATGATGCAGTTATAGGTATTCCTAATTCTAAACCTGCAAGTAAATATAGATTGTCAACTGGAATTAAATTATGAAATTGCATAAATAAATCTATTTCACCATACATCAATGAACTTTCAAAACTATCAGTATAAGTCGTAGTATCCGGTAAAGTACCTCTTCCAATATCTATTCCAGATACATTAAAATCAGCACCAGCGCCGTGCAAACCTAGTCGCCCAGAAAAAACGAACATATTGTCGAATGGTACGTTTATTATAAATCCACCATTTAGACCTAGTGATGATTCTGCACCGTAGAACCCAACTGGGACAACAGTATTAGGTGTTGCATTGAAAATAGTTGGATATTGGAAGTCGCCATTGTGCATATTATAGTTCAATCCTAGATAGCCACCTAAATTAAGTGGTATATCTTTTTCTTTGGATTGGGCGTTGAGATTAATTAAATTGAAACCAATTATAATTGGCAGAACAAAAAGGACTAACTTCTTCATAATAGATGAACCTTTGTAAATTAATAATTTATTTTTTCAAAATTAACAATAATAATAGTCAAATGAAAAGTAATAAAACAAACACTCGCCTATTTGCAACAATGACAATACTCATAACGAGTATTATGCTATTAAATTTTAATTCTGCAAAAGCTGTAGGCCCACTCGGGTTGCATTTTAAAGCTGGGTTATCTACCCCTAATGATATGATTTCAAAGGTTTATTCCAATGAAAACTTGACATCGAATAATATCGGGTCAGGTAATTTTTTCACTGAAAATGCTGATATGGGGTATCACTTGGGAGTAGCGGCGAGAATAGAACTATCCTCTATGTTCCATTTAGTAGGTGGGCTGGAATTTCATAGATTTCCACGTTCTGAGTTTAAAATAAAAGACCCTCAAACTGGTGAAATACACTCATTCAAATCTACTCAGAATATTATACCAGTTCACGCAGGTATTAACCTAGCATTTATAAATACAGATTTGTTGAATATCTATGCTACTGGTGGATTTGCTTATAACTACATTTCAAACTCTGTAGATTATGTAACTGAAGAATCTGGTGTTGCTGTTCCTCTAAACTTAGATCTTAGTCCGACTGACTCTAGGGTAGGTTATTTTTTAGGAGCTGGAACCGACTTTGATTTACAATTACTTAAAATAAATTTAGAATTAAAATACCAACACATCAATCTAATAGGCAAAGAAACTGGCGAGCCAGACAAACAATTCTTATCTGTTAGCTTAGGTGTAGTACTTTAGTTTTCAGATTTATAGAAGTATCCATCTTTGAAAGCTTTTATCACTGTTTGTCTATCTGATTTGTTGCTTGCTTTACCGAGCCAAGAGATTAGATAGGCAAATGGTCTGATCCATCTGACAAGTAAATTACCATGTAGAATATCAATTGCTATTATATTTCTAATTATATAATAATTCTTCCAGGAAAACTCTTTGTTCAAATCAGGTGCATCTAACATTCTATCTAAATTTGCCTTAGTAATAATAAAAGAGCTAAACCCAGCTTTCTTTGCACGTATCATATACTCGCTATCATCAGCAAATATGAAGAATTTCTTTTCAGGTAAACCAATTTTTTCAATTAAAGATCTATGAAACATTGGACCTTCGAAAGTAAGGCCAGTTGCAGGAATAATATCATTCACAAGATCTTCTTTCTTTAGAAGTCTCTTCCAGATATTACTGAACGGATTAGATAGGTTGAACTCAATAGTATCATTAATAAAAGGAGTACCATCTTTACTATATCTAAGAGGTGCTAATATTTTATTCTTCTCAATATTTGCTACTAGATGAGAGAGGCACTCTGGTCTAGGTACCACATCATCGTCCATAGCCCAGATCCAATCATGTCCTCTTTCATAAGCAGTTTTAAATGCTGTGTATTGTCCTCCAGAGCTACCTACATTTTCTTGAGTAACTACAAATAAATCGGAATTCTCATCTAACCACTCACTTGTACCATCAGTAGAGCCATTATTTACTACAATTATCTCATCAATATTATAAGTCTGTGATCTAAGACCTGATATAGTTTTTTTAAGCAGTTCTAATCTGTTGAAGGTAATAACAATTGCAGCAATGCTCATAATGAGAATATCCTAAGTTGTTCGGGATTACGTAGCATTTTTTCTAATTGTAATGCTCCGTTTATGTGGTCTGGAATTGGAAAAAATTGTTCTAATTCAGAATTTTTAAGCCAATTGTATTCCGTATGTTCTTCTGAGAGTACTACATTTTGAAAATCTTGGAATACAACAGCAAAAGTTGGGACACTTTCTACTGTATCTCTCTTAATATCATAAAAACCACCAAGGTATGGAAGTTTGTACCAAACATCAGTAATAAGGCCAGCTTCTTCCTGTAGTTCTCTTTTCGCTGCATCAAATGCATTTTCATTTTCTTCCAAGGTACCTGTTATGGTTTGCCACATAGTCGGAAACAACTTACAAGAATCTGATCTACGGAGAGCTAGATGACGTATCTCGTTTTCCTTAGCTATAGCTACATGAACTTGAATTGTCCTGAACATATTATATTACCTCTTTTATATATTGTAGTAATACAGTCTCATCCTTTGACCAATTATATCTTTCCAAATAAGCATTATAAGCATTAGTAGAATAAGCTTCGTAGTCAATTTCGTATAGTTTTTTTATGCTTTCTTTAATATCATTTATAGAATCTACATTTACTGTTATTCCACAGCTAAGCTCCTTGTTCAACCTAGTCATAGGTTTAGTATCTGAAGTCAGAATAGGAATACCAAACTTTAGAAAATCATAGTATTTGTTAAAATTAGTAGTATTAGTAAAATCATTGACAGCGTAAGGTAAAACACCAAAATTAATAGTATTTAGGTATTTCGTGAAAAGATCTTCCTTCCAATTGCCGTACATTATTATTTTATCTGAGTGATTTGATTCATCTACTATCAATTTCGTTTCTTGATATATTTCACCATTTCCCATAATATGGAACTCCATATCAAAACCTTCATCTAGTAGTTCTATTACGGCTTGAAGGAACTCAAAGACAGATTTATCGGCTGTCAAATTGCCATGATGCCCGAAAATGGGTTTCTCGAATTTCTTTTCTATCTTAGTATTATCTTCGTAAGGAGGAGTATTTTCTACTACACAGAATTTATGAGAGTTTATATACTTTTCAGATTTGAGTCTATCTACTTGCTCATCACAAACAACTATAATATTCTTAATTAACTTCAGCGAGTTTTTCTCTACGGTTTTAGCGAGGTCAAGAGTGTGAATTAAGAATCTTGAGAATATGTTTTGTTTATATTTCTTGAATAACTTGATAACAGCTGGATAGTTCTCAGCCATATCCATAATAGTAGGTATATTATGCTTTTTGCCTAATTTACCAACTAAAGTGCCGAGCATTATCTCGCGAACAATAATTGCATCTGGCTTAAATCCCTTTATAACCGTTTCTAGTTCTTTTTTCCAAACTCTATTGAATGAAAGTGGTAAACTTTTGATGGGTTTTTCACGGAAACCGACACGACGAACAGTTATACCATCAATTTGTTCTGCTTTTTTAGTTTCGTTACCCCATCTAGCTAATATAAGAACTTCATATTCTTTAGCCAGAGATTTACAGATTTTCTCAACTCTTACGTCCCAAGGATATGGAGATTTCCATACATATATTATTTTCTTTTTCTCCATCTAAAGCATATACTTTACAGCTACAAAACCACCAACTAATATTATCAGAAAAGCAATAGAAATAATATCAAAATATTTTTCAATAAAAGCTTTTATTGGAGCCCCATATTTGAAAAGAAGTCCTGCTACCAAGAAGAAACGAGCTGCTCTTCCGATAGAAGATACAGTAATGAATGTAGTTAAATCCATATTTGCAGCACCTGAAGCTATAGTTGCTACTTTATACGGTATAGGCGAAAATGCTGCTCCTGCTAAAAAAAGAGTTCCCCATTCTTCATATAATTTTACAAAGTCTGCCATTGCATCCTCTTTGCCATAGAATTGTAATATGGGATTTCCTATGGAGTCCATTAGAACCGCGCCAATATAGTATCCGAATATACCACCAAGCACAGAGCCAACGCTACACCATAGAGCAGCTTTGAAGGCTCTCTTAGGGTTAGAAATAGCAATAGCTATTAGTAGAACATCTGGTGGAATCGGGAAAAAAGAAGATTCCATAAATGACAAAACAAATAATGCCAACATAGCGTGAGGCTTGTCGGCAAAACTTTCCATCCAATCTGTCATTCGCCTTAACCAGGCAGTAAATTTCTTTAGCAAATTATTCCTCCCAAACACCCATATTCAAGAATTTCTCATGGCGAACTTCAATGAGTTTTTTGGGATCATATTTTTTATATGATTTTAGTTCTTTCAGAAGTGTTCTTCTCATTATAGCAAACATATCATCAGGATTTTTGTGAGCACCACCAAGAGGCTCTTTCACAATGTCGTCTATAATATTATGTTCTTTCAAATCAGGAGCAGTTAACTTAAGTGCTTCCGCAGCTTGCTCTTTGAAATCCCAAGTCTTCCACAGTATACTACTACATGATTCAGGTGCAATAACCGAGTACCACGAGTTTTCTAACATAAGTACTCTATCGCCTATACCAATACCCAAAGCACCACCTGAAGCTCCTTCGCCTATTACAACTACAATTATTGGTACTTTAAGTTGGGCCATTTTTATAAGATTGTCCGCTATTGCTTCGGCTTGACCTCTTTCTTCAGCTTCTATTCCTGGGTAAGCACCTGGTGTATCTAAAAAACAGACAATTGGTCTATCGAACTTTTCTGCCATTTTGAATAATCTTAATGCTTTGCGATATCCTTCAGGATTGGGCATACCAAAATTGCGGAGTATATTTGATTTAGTATCTCTACCCTTCTGATGACCAACGAACATTACTTGGTGTTCACCAATAGTAGCCATACCACCCATAATAGCAGCATCGTCTTTGAATTTTCTATCGCCGTGTAATTCTACGAAACTATCAAATGTATTTTCAAGATAATCAGAGGTAATTGGTCTTTCAGGATGACGAGCTATCTGTACTCTTTGCCATCTAGTAAGTCCTGCATAGATATTCTTTTTGAGATTATCTACTTTCTTTTCTAAACTCTCTATATCTTGTTCTATATCCAATTCTTCGCCTAATTGTTTCATTTCGGCTATTTTATCTTCCAATTCTATGATTGGCTTTTCAAAATCTAGTATGAAATTATTTGCCATTTTCTATCTTCTAAATAAATATTTAAAAAGTATGTCAAAATCTAATGAAAGTGAATAGTTATCAAGATAATGATTATTCAATTCAACTATCATTTTTTCTTTTAATTTTCCTGGCTCGCTAATATGTGCGAGTCCAATAATACCTAATTTTCCTTTTTCTGACAAACTATTCCCTTCAGGAAATAAACCTATAAATGTAAGTCTGCCAAGTAACAAGTTAACGAATTTATTAGTATTTCCTTTTACAATTAGGAAAGGTAATCCGAGAGTAAGCATCAATAGTGCAATAAAAACATCAGAGATTCTTTTTAATAATCTATATCTAAGTTGGGATAATTTACTTTGCTTCGTCTCCGGATTAACACCTGATACATCAGTAAGTATTTTAGATATTACAAGATTATCATAATCTGTTGCAAAATATATATGAACTAAATTATCATTCTTTAACCTAATAAATTTCGTATCATTATCAAATTGGAACTCCGAATTATCCAAAACGATAACTTCTGTAATTGACTTGTCATTTATAGTTTTTTGGATATAATTTGGCTCTCCAAGATAATCTAGATCACCAGTTGCATTCTCGTTATTGCTAATGAACCCAACTATAACCGAATTACTATAATTAGATTTAATATTATGAATTAATTTAGCTGCATTCTCATTCCAACCTACTAATACAATTCTGTTTATTTCTTTGACGTTCTTTTGTTTTTCAACTACATTGCTCAAAATCCTAGTAATCGTAATAAATACAACAGAGAACGATATAGTCATAAGCAATATACCACGACTAAAAGCAAAATCCCTAAAGAAATAAGTTAAGAATGTTAGTATCAACAATGAAGATAAAAGTCCGAAAAATGATTTTCTGATGGTCTGGTTTTGCTCAAAATACTCACCTGAAAATAACATAGAAACAAATGTAACAAAGCTAAGAAATATAAATACTGTTGGGTACGCATACTCAGGAAAAGGGAATACTTCACCCCATCTTAAATACGAAGAAAGTAATAGTGAAAGATTTACAATTACTAAATCAATAATTATAAAAGTCACATCTTTTTTGTGCTTTTTTAGGTAACTAATAAATGAACGTATCTTTATTCCTAATCTAAGAAAAGAAAAGAATAACTTTGATTTGCCATAATGTTTCCGAGCAAAAATTTCCATTGCATCATAGAAATGCTTTGTCTCATTAAGAGTGCTTCGTTTAGAGCTCTCCCCTTTGAAATGAATTATTGTGGTTTTGGGGTAATAAGAAACTCTATATCCAGCTTCTTTTATCCTATAACATAAATCCAAATCCTCACCATACATAAAAAAACTTTCATCAAAGCCATTTATTCGTTTTAACACATCTGTTCGAGTGAACATAAAAGCACCTATCAGAGCATCTATATCATTCGTGTCATCTTCATTTAAGTAGCTTAGGTTATATTTAGCAAACAACCTGGAATTGGGGAATAGTCTTTGTAATCCGAAAAGTTTACAGAACGAAGCCCAAGGCGTTGGGAAACCCCTTCTACATGCTGACTGAAAAGAACCATCCAAATTGAGTACTTTACATCCTGAAGTACCAATATCAGGGTTCGATTCCATATAGTCATACATAACTTGGAGTGTATTGGGCTCTAAAAGAGTATCAGGATTGAGAATAAGAGTATATTTCCCTCTAGCTAAATCAAACCCAATATTATTTGCTTTTCCAAAACCTAGATTAGTTTCTGAGTAATAATAATGGAAGTTATCATTTGTTTCCAATAAATCAGAGAATATCTGTCTTGACCCATCTGTAGAGGCGTTATCAACAACAATAATTTCATATCGTAAATTAGTACTTGATTTGTTAATCGAGCTGAGACATTGCGAAAGGAAGTCCTTCACATTGTAATTTACAATTACGATGGATATGTCAATTTTGGGTTGCAATGCTTTACTTGAAGGTTATTTTGAGATTTTAACTAAGCCCAATTTGAGCTTCCACACCATAAAAATAGCTTCATAGACGATTTTCTTGCTCATTTTCGACTCCCCTTCTAATCTATCTACAAATATGATAGGAATTTCTTTTACTTTAGCTCCTTTCTTCCAAAGTCGATATGTCATTTCTATTTGGAAACTATAACCATTAGATTTAACTTCATCAAAATTTATTTTGGAAAGTGCTGATGCCCTGAAACATTTGAAACCACCAGTAGCGTCTTTTACGTCCATGCCTGTGATAATACGAGTATAAAGGTTCGCAAAGTAACTAAGTAATAATCTTTTCAATGGCCAATTGACAACGTTCACACCCTTTATATATCTAGATCCTAAAACCACATCATATTCCTGAATATATTTTAGGAAATTTGGAATCTCTTCGGGATTGTGAGAAAAATCAGCATCCATTTCCATTATATAGTCATATCCTTTTTCAATGGCATATTTGAATCCAGCTAAGTATGCTGTCCCTAATCCCATCTTGCCTTCTCTTTCAATAATATGAATGCGGTCAGAAACTTGCATTTTATCTTTTACAAGTTTACCAGTTCCGTCAGGAGAGTTATCATCTACTACCAGTATGTCTATTTCATCATGAACAGAGAATATTTTGTCAATTATTCTGACTATATTCTTGCTCTCATTGTATGTCGGTATTACTACTATTGCTTTCATATCTTATGTTTGTCCATGTCCTTTGAAGACTAACCAAATTGTCCGAATAATTATTTCAAAATCTAATTTCAATGACATATTCTCAATATAATAAAAATCGTCCTTAGTTCTATTTTCTATTTCTTCTATACTTAGTTCGTGTGACTCGTATTTTATCTGCCACCATCCTGTAATCCCTGGTCTGACTTTATGGCGACGATTATAATAATCTAATTGTTCAGAAAACATTTTTACAAATTTTGGTTGCTCGGGTCTAGGTCCGACAATACTCATATCACCAATTAGACAATTCCAAAATTGGGGAACTTCATCTAAATGAGATTTTCTTAAAAATTTACCAAACTTTGTTACCCTTTTATCACCAACTACAGTCCATTTTTGTTCGGCATCAGGTTTTGCAGGAACCATGGATCTAAATTTATAAATTTTAAATTCTTTACCATGTCTTCCTACTCTTGGTTGAGTATAAAATACTCCACCTTTAGATTCTATAGTTATAGCCAAAGCTAAAAGTAACCAAACTGGAGCACCAATAATTAATACTAATGCGCTGAATACAATGTCAAATATTCTTTTAGCGAAGCTTTGCCACGGTTTCATAAGGTTCAAATTAACATCAATCAGTGGAATACCATAAAGATTAGTCGTCTTAGATTGTCCCGTAAAGATATGATACAAATCTGGCTCTATTTTAACGCTAATATTGTTGTCTTTACAAATCTGAACTATATTGAACATACTAGCTCTATGACTCATCTTAGAGCCAATTACTATAGAGTCGGGCTTGTATTCTTCCAATATTTTCATAAAATCATTAATTGACCCAATATTCGGTATCAAATCCTTTTCATTTTCTTTTTCTTTTTTATCGGAAGTACTAATATACCCAATAGGTCTAAACCCCCATCCTGGAGAAAGTTGCATTTTTCTTGCAATTTGGAATACTTTCTCTTTCTTACCTATAAATATTGTTCTTAGATTTATTACTTTCCTTTTACGCAAAGAAAGTTGTATTCTTCTAGCTATTGTTCTAAATACAACAATGTTTATACTTAATACGATAAAGTATATTAGAATAAGCATCCTAGGGCTTGTTTGTATAACCGAAAGGACAATAATAGCTAACATCAGACATCCGAATCCAACCAATTTGAGCATTGTAAATATCTCATCAATTGGAGAACGTTCGTACCAATTCCTATACATACCATTAACAGCAAATAGTCCTATCCAATAAACTACTAACGCTAGTGATGGATACAATATTAGTGACCAATCGTAAATTAGATTAGGCTTTATAGCACCGAATAAACTAGTTTCAAATCTAATATAATATTGTATAAAAAAGCTAACTACTATAGCTAAAATATCAGCCGTTAGCTCTAGATAAAGTGGTAGTATCAAATTCTTAAACTTAGTAGAATATGTAGTTTTGATTTGTTCACCAATTATTTTTCTATTTTCTACTGCAATACTCAATCTAATCCTTTTCTACTCCATTTCGCATTTTGGTTACCATAAAAATAGTGCATTATACCTTTTATAAATCCTATGTTCATAAACACAAAGAACAAAGGTAATTTCAATGGATTAGACATCTCCCCTTTTTCAAGCAAATATCCAATTCCACTAATAATAATCAGTACACTAATAATATACGCAGTTATAAGTCCGAATAAGGTATCTAACATGAATAATGATGTTATAAATGCTAACAATAGAAATACTGAAGAGAACCATCTTAGTAATTTATGTGACCAAAGAAAGAATGCACTCCATCCATTACTGAATGAAAGTAAATCTTTGAATGCAAATATTGTAGATAGTCCACCACCAACTAGTCTTTTTCTACGAGAATAATCTTCGAAGAAATTAGATTTTCTGACTTCATATATTCTATTGTCTTCATCAAAGTAAACTCTTTTACCTTTTTTTATACTTGTTAGTATAGAATGTAAATCATCACAATATTTATCTGAAGGAATACTTTCAAATATTTCTTTTTTGATAATATAGCTACCAAGAGAGTTGACACAAGAAGCTATTTCACTCTCGTTTCTACGTATATACGATTCGTATTTCTGGTATATTGATTCCCCTTCTTTCGAATCCTCACCACTTTTAGAACGCATTTCGATAGGACATATAATTATACCTACATCTAGCTTTCCAAATTTTTCAAGTAGCTTTCTAATGCTATTGTCTTTTAATCTGAAATCAGCATCTATAAAAAGTAGATTTTCATATTTCGATTCTTTAACTAAATTATTTAGAGTTTGATTTTTACCTTGTCTCTGATAATCAAAAACTCTAACCAATTCATTGTTTAATTTTTTTACTAACTCAACGGTTCTATCGTTACTACCATCAGAGCCAACTAGGATTTCAATATTCAATCCAGCAATATCTGACTTTAATATCGACTCTATACAATCTACAATATGCTCTTCTTCGTTGTAAGCAGCTATAATTACACTAAGCGAATCTATTGATTCATCTCTACTTTTCAATTTGTTCTTAGGCAAAATCGACAATATGATTGGGTAAATAATCAAAGGATAAGCAAATAGAAATAGTAAGATAGCAAGTATAATAGACATTATATCCATTTATTCACCTCATTGACTAATTCAAATCTTATATTTAGTTGATTTATTCTCACTCTAAGCCTTTTCTACTCCAAATTGCATTTTGTTTCTTTTTATAAAATTGGATAATACCTTCAACAAACCCTATATTCATCGAAATGAAAAATAATGGAAGCTTAAGAGGATTGCTTATCCTATTCTTTTCTAATAAATAGCCAACTATACTAAGGACAATAGATATTGTAAAAAAGTACATGAAGGCAGAACCTATAGTGGTATCAAGCATAAAAAATGAAGTCAAGTAAGCCAGCAATAGAATAATTGCTGAATACCATCTAAGAATTTTGTGTGACCACAAAAACAACGAAGTCCAACCGTTGGTTGGGCTTAGTAATTTTGGGAAACTAAATATAGTAGCAAGTCCACCACCAACTAACCTTTTTCGCCTTTGGTATTCTTCTCCAAAGTTGCGCTCTCTAACATCTACTATGTTAATCTTCTTGCTGAAAATAACTTTCTTCTTATTCTGAATTGTTACTAATAAAGAATACAAATCATCGCAGACTTTATCATTGGGGAACTTTTGGAATAGCTCTTTGCGTATAGCATGACTACCAAGTGAATTGATATTACTCTTTAAAAGTGACTCCCTTTCTCGAAGGAAACTATCATATTTCTGATAGAAGGATTCCCCTTTTGCTCCTGTATTGTCATCAGATTGGCTAAACTCAACCGAATAAACTAAGCAACCTACTTTATCTTTAAGTATCGAGTTAGTCTGTATTAGAGATTCTGTTTTTAATCGACAATCAGCATCGAGAACCAACATAATAGAACCTGTCATCTTATCAGAAAGATGATTTAAAATTGAGTTTTTGCCAACTCTTTCTAACCTATAATATTTTAAATTTTCATACTCTTGTGTAAGTCCTTTGACTATCTCGTCAGTCCCGTCAGTAGAACCATCTGAACCAACTAATATTTCTAATTTAGATTGAGGATAATCAGCATCAATCACAGATTGAATACATTCTCTGATGTAATCCTCTTCATTATAAGCAGCTATCAGGACAGATATTTTTTCTAATTCAACTTCTTTATTCCCAAATATTACATTCCTATTGATAGTAAGTATATATAATAATACCGGGTATAGTACATAGACATATACCACTAATACTAAAGAAAATATCAATATAAGGAGTGAAATATTCATAGTTGTCTAGAAGTCCTCCAAAGTGAGAATGAATCTAAAATAATGACTAGATTCAACATTAGTTTCGTAAGAATACATAGCTTTCAGATTTAGGTTTCTTATCAATTCTAGTCCAGCCGAAAGTTCAAATATACTTGTTTTTATTAGATTTCCATCTAAGAATTCGATTCCTGTCAATTTATCTTCTGGTCTTCTAGATTGATTTACGTCTCCACCAACATTGTTTACGAGTTCTTCATTCTCATATTCATTATCTCCATGCCTAGTATTTATGTAGCGGAAACTAATAGGATATTTATTGTCAATCCAATAGTTTACCAAAACCCCTATATAATCAGAATTTGGTTTGATAATAGAGCCAAGCAATCCTCTGTCATTAGTATATGCGTTGAGATTATTGAAGTGAGAATAAGTGTAAGGTTCTACTCTAGAATACTCTATACCCAAGTCTATAGGGATATCTAGCGAGTAAGTTGCAGCAATATTCCAGGCAGTTTTGTTACTCCAATACCCATTACCTATTTCACTGATGATTATATCATCTAGTAGAAAAGTTCCTTTTAGTTGCAAGTTATTCATAGGTCTAATTGTTGCATCTATACCCATCATAGAATTATCACGATCTCGAAGGGCGTGTTCCAAAGATTTGAAGAATGAGATTGGGTTCAGATATGCAAAATCTATAGAACGATCAGAATATATCACACTTTCCCAAAGAGCGATTTCACCCCAAGATGGGCGAAATGCAAAGCGATGCATTACAAGAAACTTATCGGGAATGACAGAATTAAAACCTTGACTAATATTAGTGTCTAAAGGCGATGAAAGCAATGAACCGTGTGTAAAACGGTATTCGAAACTATTAAATCTAGCTCCTAAACTTAGTGCATCAAATGGTTGTGAAGAGTTTGAAATAAATACTTTTTGGAATAATCCAGCACCAACGTTTCTAACCTCTCTACCTAATGTAGCATAAAACCATTCATTGTCGTATCTAACATGCGACTGAGTAAAATCCAAATCACTTTCTAAATAAGCGAATTTCACATTATTGCTATATGATTGTTCTCTATCTATTGCTAACCTTCTATCTCCGGATATAATAGATCCATTAGTAGCTTGTAGATAATAACCAAACGAATTGGATAAAGTACCCATTAGTCTTACACCACCATGTAATAAGATGCTTTTACTTTCATCATAATTTGGATTATTTGTCAAGAAAGTTTCTGCTTTTAGAAGTGGTTTTAATTCTACGTTACTATTGCTATCAGTGTACTTGTAAATGTATTTGTCTTTATTACTGAGCAAATCATCAAAGAATTCTGCGCATTTTCGAAGATAACAGCATTGCTTTCTGGTAGAGCATTGAATTCTTTCAAATAGAATGTAACAATCTCTTTATCACTATCTGAAAGATTTTTGTCATTATACATTTGGTTCAATATGGAAGTAATTTCTTTTCTTTGGAGTGGTAAACTTGATAGAGATTTATGCTCCAAATATCCTTTATTCTCAGCCCTTAAAAGATAGTCATAGACAGGGGAAGTCAATGGAACATGTTCAACTTGAGCATTTAAAATTCCACTGTAAAAAGTAAAAACTAGTAAAGTCGATATGATTATTCTGAATGTCATTATTTATTGACTGTATTAACAATATTCACAATCAAGAAACCTAGTGATAATATTATACTACCGATAGCAGCATAAGTCGAGACTTTCGCTTGTTCTGTAGATGTTGATACATCTACTTCTCCTGGTACATATATATAATCACCATCATATACTAAAGTCTCTTCGACATCTTCTACCCAAGAGCTGGTATTTTTTCGGATTACTGCAGTTCTATCTTCATCAGCTACATTCGTAAAACCACCTGTCTTATCTATATAATATTGTATATTTTGTCCTTTTTCGAACTCAACAAACCCTGGGTTTTCTACTCTACCAAATACATAGACTCTATTTGGGCTTGTAGGGATTACTATTTCATCACCATTTTCAAGAGTTACATCATAGTTATCATCTTTAAGTGCTCGAGTAAAGTCAACTGACACTATGGGTTCAATAGAATGAACATCTAACGTGTATCTTACGGTATCTTCTAAAGTCAGATTACTTTTTCTAAACATTTTGAAAGCTTCTGTTCTTGATTCACTTAGATCATCAAACTCATTACTTTTTCTATATAACTTAGCTAATGGAAGATAAGCACCTTCTGTTATTCCTCCAGCCTGCTCTATTATCTCACTTAATGTAGTCTTAGTATTTATTATTGGAAAGGCGCCAGGATTCTTAACAAAACCCCTAATTGTAACAACACCTTCGCTAATAGATTTTCTTTCTTCTAGATTACCTGCTATTACGATAGCCCCTGGACTCAATTCTCTATCATTTTCTACTATTATTCTACCATCTTTCGAATTAAGTTTAGTTTTTACTCCATTATCGAATAAATATATATTATCTGTATCAGCAAATGAAGTCAGTCCTAAACTATACTCAATTAATTCAGAAAGCTTATCTCCATTCTTGAATGGTATTGAAATTGGTCTATTTACTTCTCCAGAAATTGAAATTGTTCCATAATTATTTTTATTAAATGGAACTATTATCCTGTCACCTTGTCTAACATAAGGGTTTAGATGACCGTTGTCTTTAGATTTAGATTTTATCAAATCAACCAAAGAACTCGATCCATCCTCATGAACTACTAATACATTCCGTTTCCAATACTCGACAATTTCACTATTATCTTGATTTCTAGAATAAGATTTTCTAACTCTTAGTCTTTCTTGAATATATGTATCCTCATTTGCATTATTCTTTTCTGAAATTGGTCCTCTTTTGTTTGCTAAGTGGATAGCGTCAGACACTTTGAAAGTTGAAGGTAAGTTGTAAACGCTTGAGTTAAGTACATTACCTTCCACTTCAACAAATGAAAGATGTGCTTTTTGGAAAGAAGTAGTTACAATAGCATCAGATTTATATTTTGTTATGCTTTCTTCTATAAGTTTACGAGTTTCTGTAAGCGTTTTACCATTTACGTCAATCAAGCCACCTGAACGAGGCAATAATATCATATTGTCGGGAGAGACAACTACAGGTACTGGCGTTGTAAGCATAGGAATTGCTTTTATCATAAGCACATCACCTGGTCCTAAGTAATAATAATCTGGATTGATTATATTTGAAACCGGCATTTGCTCTGTTTCAAACATTTGAGAATCCATTCCCTTATTATTTTCAATTTCACTTTTAAGTATTGAGCTACTCTCGCTCATACCTGTTACTTGTGCCATCATACTTACAGATGAAAGCAGCATAACAATAAGATACTTCAATTTCATTTTCTCTCCGACAATCTATTACTTATAACTTCGGCGATTCTTTCGGCAGCATTTCCATCCCAAAGGTAAGGAACGCTACCAGTTTTTCTATCACCACTCAAATATCTATTAACAGCTTTTTCGATATCATTTTTATTCGGTTGTACTAATATATTTGTACCTAATTCAATAGTGCTTGGTCTTTCGGTAGTAGTTCTGATGGTTATACAATCGACACCAAGTGCCGTTGTTTCTTCTTGTATCCCACCAGAGTCTGTCATTACGAAATCACAATTTTTCATCAAATTTAAAAAATCAAGATATCCTAATGGTTCAGTCATAACTAAGTTTTCTATAGATTCGAGCTTTTCAGTCAATCCGAAGTTTTCAATATTCTTTTTAGTTCTAGGGTGCATTGGGATTACAACTGTTCTTCGCTGAGATATCAGTTCGAAAATTTCTAGCAAATCACTCATCTGCTCTTTATCATCAACATTGGAAGGTCTGTGAACTGTAGAAAGTACATAACCTTTACTAGTAAGACCTAATCTTTCCAAAACATTATTACCATCTAACTTTTGCAATGCAAAATGTTGAGAATCAATCATTGTATTACCAACGAAATGTATATTTTCTTCTGGATAATTTTCGTTCAACAAATTTCTTTTTCCACTTTCTTCAGTTACGAAAGCAATATCACATATTGAATCTGTAACTAGCCTATTGATTTCTTCGGGCATTTCTCTATCGCCACTACGCAATCCTGATTCGACGTGAGCAACTGGTATATGTAACTTAACAGCAGTCAGACTACAAGCAACTGTTGAGTTAACATCGCCAACAACTATAACAAGGTCAGGCTTTTCCTCTAATAATATTTTCTCAAACTCAATCATCACTTTTGCAGTTTGTTCAGCATGAGAACCAGAGCCAACACTCAAAAAGTGCTTTGGATGTGGCATCTCTAAATCTTGAAAGAAGGCATCACTCATATTTTTATCATAATGCTGCCCTGTATGAACTAGAAAATGTTCAATATTGGGATATTTTTCAAATGCTCTATGTATAGGAGCGACTTTCATAAAATTCGGTCTTGCTCCGACTACTGATATTACTTTTTTCATCTATTGCTATAATTTGATTTATAATAATCTCTATACTCACCCGAAATAACTCTTTCCACCCAATCCATATTATCCAAGTACCAGTCTATAGTCAACTTCAATCCATTTTCGAAATCATATTTAGGAGTCCAACCCAATTCAGATGATATTTTGGTATTATCCATTGCATATCTCTTATCGTGTCCAGGACGATCTTTTACATATTTAATCAGTGATTCTGGTTTATTCAGATAGCTTAGAATCTGCTTTACAATTTCAATATTAGGCATTTCATTCTCTGCACCAATATTATACACCTGACCTACTCTCCCCTTCTCGAAGACTTCTAATATTGCCTGGCAGTGGTCATCTACGTAAATCCAATCTCTAACGTTCATTCCATCACCATATACAGGCAAATCTTTGTCGCTTAGAGCGTTCATTATCATTAGGGGGATTAGTTTTTCTGGGAATTGATATGGACCATAGTTATTAGAACATCTAGTAATCAATGCAGGAAAATCAAAAGTCTTATAATATGATCGAACGAAATTATCTGCGGCTGTCTTAGAAGCAGAATAAGGTGAATTCGGCTTCAAATTAGTTTTCTCAGTAAATTTACCAGTAGCTCCAAGCGATCCATAAACTTCATCTGTTGAAACTTGTAAATATCGTTTCACATTATGTTTCTTTGAAAAATCTAGAAGATTTACTGTGCCGAATACGTTTGTACTTACAAAAGGAGATGAATCCATTATAGACCGATCAACATGTGATTCGGCAGCAAAATTAATTACACCATCGATTTTATGTTCATCAAATACTTTTTCTAAATCCGATTTACTTTCGATATTTCCTTTGACAAAAGTATGCTTTGGATTATCTTTCAAAGAATCTAAATTCTCCAGATTTCCTGCATAAGTTAGTGCATCAAAACTAATGACTTCGTAATCACCTTTCGTTAGCATTAGCTTTACAAAACTACTACCTATGAATCCCGCACTTCCTGTTACTAATATTTTTTTTGACATAAGCTATTAATTGTTTGGTTGAGCGTCCATATTGTTTGTTCTACCACTTAGTATCATAGTAGCCGCAGCTAATGATGCTAAGGAGTTAGAATAAGTTAGCACAGATACATCCGATCTGATTTCGTCTGCTAAATAAGGATTGCCGAAATACACAGTAATTATTGGCTTACCCATTGCAATCTTTTTCATAATTGCACTTATTTTTTCCGAAGTTCCTATATCACCAGCATAAGATCTACTTCTATGGAAAACAGCGAATAAAATTATATCAGCATCATCTGTACCAAGTTTCATCTGTTCCAAATCTTCTTCTTCTATTTCTTCGTTTATATATGCGAAATCACAATCATTTTCGAGTGCTTGTTGCATAAAATTGAAGAACATACTAGCTGGACCAAAGTCATCTTCTTTCTGTAAAAATCCAAAACCTGCAAATTGCATTCCAGGTTGAATCGGTATAACGTTATTTTCTATTTTAAGTTCAACGCTTTCTCGAGCTAATTCTAGAGCTATTTTTTCATGTTCCATGAAGTGGTCTTGAAATTCTTCATCTATTTTTGGTGGGTTAAGAGCACCAACGAAATTCATTTCTCTTTTTAACTTTCTATAAGAACTATTCAAGTGTTCTTTTAAAATAGAATTCTTTGCAATTTCAGAAGATAATTCTTCGATTGCTTCGAAAGGATTTTCTGGGATTAATGCTATATCACCACCAGCTTCGAAGAACTTAATAGTTGCTTCACCGGATTTATAGTGATTTGTGATAGATTTCATTTCTAATGCATCACTGATTATCAACCCTTCAAACCCAAGCATTTCCTTCAGTAATTTGGTAATTACATTGTGAGATAGAGTAGCTGGGATTTTTTCTTCATCCATAGCTTTTACCCACAAGTGACCAATCATAATAGATTTGATCCCATTTTTAATATTATTAATAAATGGTTTTAACTCTATCTGGAAATCCTCGCCAGTTTTTTCTAAAACGGGTAAATCTAAATGTGAATCTACTTCTGTATCGCCATGACCGGGGAAATGCTTTCCGCATGCCAAAACTTTCTCGTTCTGCGTAGCTTTCATGTAGTAAACAGAATGCTGAGAAACAGTAAGGTCATCTTCACCGAATGCCCTGATATTTATAATAGGGTTTTTCGGATTAGAGTTAATATCACAAACTGGAGCTAGGTTCCAATCTATTCCTAAAAGCTTAGCTTCTTTGGCTATAAACTTAGCCGCTATACCAGACTTAGTCGGGTCTTCTGTTCTTCCTAAAGCCATAGCGTGTGGGAATCCCGTCCCTCCTAAAAAGCGCATTGGGAGTCCATTTTCCAAATCAGCACAAAATATGAGTGGTTGTTCAGCTATTGCCTTAAGCTCAGTAATCATATTTTTAACTTGATTTACTTCCCCACCGAATATACAAAACCCACTAACTCCATACTCTATTAGCTTATGGATTAATTTTTTATAATCTTCTTGCTCGTAATAGTAAGGTGTGTTCAATCTGGGAATAACACATCTTGCAGCTATTTTTAAATTTGATTCCATCAATTTTCGTAATTGTTTATTTTTTCTCTGACAAAATCCGGTATTGTAACCGGTTTCCCATTTTCCGTATTTACATATACTAATATAGATTTGGCTTCTAGTATCAATTTATCAATCGAGTAAACTTGGTTGATAAATGTAATAGAGCTATCCCCTATATTGCTAACTTTAGTCAATACAGTGTATTTATCAGTAAACCTCATTGAGCTATAATAATCTACTTCGCTATGCACTGTCATAATCGGCATACGTTTCGAAAAGATACTATCATCACGGGGCATACCTATATCGAATAAATATTGAGTTCTTGCCCATTCTAACCAATAAAGATAAGCTAAGTTATGAACCACATTGAACGAATCTACTTCGCTGAATTTTACTTCGCCATTGTATTCGTGCTTGAATTCATCTTTTATGTACTTTATTTCCATATTTATTGAGCTAATAGAAGTACCGAATCTGTAGTAATTTTAACAGCATCTTTCGTTTCTTGTTCACTAATCTGGAAATGGAAAACAACACGAATTGTGTTTTGACCAATTTCACTGCAAAGCATTCCTTTTTCTTTTGCCTTCTCGACAAAGTCAGCAGCTTTAATTTGTGGAGCTAATTTGAAATTAACTATATTCGTTTGTACACGAGTCAAATCAACTGCAATTAATGGTGATTCCATCACTTTCTGAGCGAAGTACTTCGCCTTTACGTGGTCACCTTTCAGGTGTTTTATATGATGCTTAACTGCATGCAGTCCACCAGCAGCTATTATACCTGCTTGACGCATACCACCACCCAGCATTTTTCTAAATTTCCTACCTCTATTAATATGCTCCCACGTACCAACTAATACAGAGCCAACAGGAGCTCCAAGCCCTTTAGAAAGACAAACAGAAACCGTATCAAACGGCTCAGCATATTGCTCTAATGTAATACCTGTTTCAGCATGTGCATTCCATAATCTTGCACCATCTAGGTGCATTTTGATTTCATGCTGGTCAGCCAATTCTCTTACTTGCTGAGTGTATGCAACATCTAGTAAAGTACCACCATGTCTATTATGAGAGTTTTCAAGCGTTATTAATGATGAACGAGAATTATAATAAATATTAGGTCTTATCGCTGCTTCTATATCCTCTACGGCAGGGCTACCATAATCAGAAGGAATACAACGACACATAACACCAGAGAACACTGCTGGAGCACCTGTCTCATAATGAAAAATATGAGCATCCGCATCCATTATTACTTCGTGACCCGGTTTAGTGTGTAGTTTGATTGCTATCTGATTGGCCATTACACCAGAAGGAACAAAAAGCCCAGCTTCTTTACCTAATAGATTTGAGACTGCTCTTTCTAATTCTTTGACTGTGGGGTCTTCTTTGTAAACATCGTCTCCAACTTCAGCTTCAGCCATAGCTTGACGCATTTCTTCTGTTGGTTTGGTTACTGTATCACTTCTTAAATCAATCATAATTCTTTTTCTTACATTTAGTTAAAATATATAACTACAAAGATAAAGAATATGGTTGTTAAATTGAATTTTTAGGAGAGTTTGTGGTTAATTCAAAAATCCAAGAAAAGATTGACCAGATTGAGCATAGAAAAACTCACCCGCTAACATAACTAAGCCCACAGAAATAGGGATTGATAAGTTATCATCTATTTTAATGACTTTTGATATGGCTTCTACAAAACCACCAATAGTTGCAGCTATGACACCTATAACTAAATAGCTAAAAGGGAGATTAAACATATTGTAGTAAATAAAGATAATTGCAATTGCTGATATGATGAAAGCTATAGTTCCTTCCCATGATTTATCAAAAAAACCATGTTTACCGAAACGACGACCAATAAGTGCCGCACATATATCAGAAATGATTAGAATAGTAAAACCAGTAATTGTGATGATTTTGGGGAAAGCTAGAACACAAATTGTAGCTGAAATAAGTACCCAAGTAGCTCCATTGAATAGCCCTTTTCCTTTTTTTTCGTGTGGTCTTAGAATTTTACCGAAATATTTTAACATAAGGTCTATGAAAAACCTGACATTTTGAGACAATAAGTCAAATATAATAAATAAGATAGTAGCAGGTACAAGTACACTCAACATATTCTCTTGAGTGAAAAATATATAGCTTACTGGAATAGAAAGAGAAGCTAAATGAATACCTTTTCTTAGAATTTCCTGCTTATAACTTATATTGCTTTCATTTGACATACAAAACAAAAATAGAATAAAATGAAAATTAAAAAAAATGCGAATGCTAAAATAAACATTGGCTTAGAGATATTAAACAAAAGAAGTGACGATTACCACAACCTTAACACTGTTTTTTATTCTCTCCACAATTTATTCGACGAACTAATATTTGAACGTAATGACAACGAAAATGTAATTATTGACTCAAATATTCCCGAATTGAATGGTAAAGACAATTTAATATACACAGCAATTCGTAAAATTGGGCGAAAAGTTAATAAGAAAATTGGTGTCAATATAACTTTAACTAAAAATATACCTATGGGTGCTGGCTTAGGTGGTGGGAGTAGTGATGCGGCATGTACTATAAACGCTATTGATCAGATATACGAGCTAGGACTTAGTTACAATGATAAACTGATATTGGCACAAGCCGTTGGCTCTGACGTTCCATTCTTTTTACAAGGTGGTGCCGCTATAGGTAGAAGCAGGGGTGAGTCATTAACATTCTTTGACTATATAGCCCCATTTCAAATTGTTGTAGTTTCACCCAATATACATGTATCTACACCTATGGCTTATAGTGAATTAAACAGAGATTCCACACCAAGACAATTAACAGACTACAAGCAAATACTAGAAAGATCTAACGATAATCCCTCGTTGATGAGAAGCATGATATTCAACGATTTTGAAAAGCCAATATTCGCAAAACACCCAGAAATAAAAGATATAAAACATAAGTTATATGAGAACGGGGCTATTTTTTCATTAATGTCGGGTAGTGGTTCATCAGTTTTCGGTATGTTTGAAAATGATTTCGAAATAGATAAATTGAACGATATTTTTCCCAATTACAAAGTGATAAAAGCAAACTGAAATTAGAGAATAAAATAGCACTCAAATATATTTTCACAAGCAAAGATATTAGTTTTGTGAAGATAATCAATTTACTAGCTACAATTGGTATAACGATAGGTGTTGCTTCAATAATATTTGTTGTATCTATATTGAGTGGGTTTCAGGTTATGAATTATCAGCAAATACTCGGCTATGACCCTCACGTAAGGGTAAAGCTAAGTGGAAATAGCGATACTGATACCCCACTAATAAACTATGTTCGTGACTCTGAAGAAATGAAGGAATTTGCATTAACTACAGAGAAAAAATCTGCCCTTAGGGTTAAAGATAATATTAAAGTTGCACGCTTGCTTTATATTAGCCCTATGAGCAAGAATTATCTTGAGGGACTAAATAAGTCACTTCTATTTGGTGAGCTTCAATCCAACTCACAAAACTTGATAATGGGCGCAAAGTTAGCTGAGGGATTAGACATAACAAGGGGTGATGAAGTAGAGCTAATAACACCTGAAGCTCTAGAAAAATCTGCACGTCTATTCCGACAATTGGACGGTTCGAAATATGTTTTAAGTGGCATATTCTACAGTAGTGTAAAGGACTATGACGAAAAGCAGATATACATATATGACAACAACCCCAAGAAAGACTTCATAGACATAAAGCTAACAGATTACAGCTTAACTGACGAGTATGTAGGTAAACTCCAATCTTCATATAAAGACTTAGTTATATTTACTTGGAAAGATTTGAATTCGGATTTTTACAAGATTATGCAATTCGAGAAAGTGATGACAATAATAGTACTATTCTTGATAATACTGATATCGGCATTCAACATATTAGCATCGCTCTCGATGACCGTTGTCCAGAAGAAAAAGGATATATCGATACTCCGAACTCTAGGGATGTCAAAAAACAGAATAGTTGCAATATTCCGTAATGAGGGTATATTCATAGGAGTAATAGGTACTATACTGGGAACTACTATAGGACTGATACTAACGTATTTGCAAGACACTGCTGGGCTAATTATGTTCGGAAAAGGAATAACAATACAATCGGCATTCCCTATCAGCTACGAATATGAAGTTTACTTAGCAGTAGTAGTCGTCTCTGTACTACTATCGTGGGGAGCAACCTATCTTCCTACCAAACGAATTTCCAAGATAGATATACTCGATGGTATAAGGGAAGAATAAAAAAGGAGCCGAAGCTCCTTTGGGATAAATTATTTTGTGATGATTTTACTCCACTACAAACTTATGTCTCTCTGCTATACCATTCTTATAGCCAATCTGAAGAAAATAAATTCCTGATGTCAAATCATGATTTGGTTTGAAATTTAGTATTTGCTTAGTTCTACTTGCTAAGTTGAGCTGATAAGTGCTTATTTTACCTCCAGTCATATCTATTATAGATAATTCCATTTCCCCTAAAAACGATGGAACAAACTCAATATTCAATTCTTCGTTTGTAGAAAGCGGATTCGGGTATAATTTAGCCGTTGGCTCTTCCTCTTGCATCTTGTCGTCTTCTATACTAAGGATAGGGTCTGTCCATTTGGAGACTACACCTGCTCTATCTATTGCTAAAATCTCTCCATTTTGAAGATATGCATAGTCCTCAGGTGATTCTGGTAAATCATAAGTCCCATAATCCCTGTACCATGTTCTTCCACCATCTGAGGTTCTTAATAACTTAGAGAATCCAGGAGAAAAAGTAATACCATCTTTATCATTTATAAATTCTACGTTCCATAATATACTACTTGGAGAAGATAAAGTGTCTAAAACCACTTCCCAACTATAACCTCCATCAGTAGATATTTGTATTATATCTTTGAAAGTTGAGGCGTTTGGTTTAGTTTGCTCTGAACCTACAGCAACTATATTTCCGTTCGACAATTTGGTGTATGCATTCATTCTTTTCTCAAGAATAGAACTGACTTCCCAAGTTTTACCGAAATCTTTAGATATTATTGTGAATAATTTATTATCTTCGTGATATGGCTTTACTATATAATATCCCGCTCCAAAAATTAATCCATCGTCTGTTATTATTAGATCATCATAAACTGATTTATTTATCAATGTGTCTGTTTCACTTTTTATTTCAAAAGTCTCGAAAGTCTTACCCCAATTCTTCGTTAGATATAAATTATATATACTTGTAACACCATATCCATTTGAGTTGAAATTTATGTATCTATTAACGCCACCTTCAGAACCATCTATAATACTGTCTTGGTACCAAGTTTCCCCTCCGTTTGAAGTGTTCCAATATAAAGTGCCTTCGTGCATAACAAAAGCGTTGTCTTCAGTCATGTATTTAAAATCATTCATTTTTCTAGGGTGGTAGATTACATTTCCAGTCTCATCTCTTTTAATGGAATCAACAAGTGATATTTCCCATGTCTCTCCTCTATCAATAGATTTGAATATATAAGGAATACTCCCTCCTACATTGCCAGAGATCATAACATTATCATTTATGGATTCGACTTTGGGACTTACTAGACTTGTTCCAAGATTGCTTAAATTAGTCCACTCACCACCGAACAGTGGTGAGTGGAACATAAATGTTATCATTATTAGTAATTCTTTCATTTTTCTACATAGATTTTATAGATTCTTAAAACTTGATTACCTTCTTTTACCGTTATAAAGTAAGTTCCCTTAACTAAATGCTGATATAATATAGGAAGTGTGTTTTCATTTCCTACTAACTTGCCAAATAAATCATATATAAGAACCTCACTTTCTCTTCCAATTTTATCATATACATTTACTCCATCATTAACAGAAGAGACAACGTAGCTTTCTGCCTTATCGACTACCTCCATTGACCTATATACGTCTTCAAATGTATTGACACCAAAAGGATCATTAGGGTCGCTCATTATACTATTATTTACATTATCGCATATAGGAATACAAGGTCGAGTAAACCAAACACAAGTATCACCTATCATCTCTGAGCCATCTATTTTTACAGCTGTATATTTATTAGGTGCAATTTGACAGACTAAATATCTTCCCCAACAAC
>JAUHXN010000008.1 GCA_030426865.1 bacterium
AATGTAATTATTTCGAATAATAATTGTTGTTAAGGTCTGTGAACATTACTATATTTAGATTCTGAATTGTATTAATATTATTATAAAAGGTGTGAATATGAAAAAAACCCTACTAATCTGCTTCATAGCAATACTAGCTATCAGCCAAAGTAACTCGGCTGAACCAAAACTAATACTTGTTGAGCAAATGACGACTAGTTCTAATAATAGTCCTGAGTTATTGCCTATTGCTAACCAATTTAATCAGATTGTAAACAGCAATGTGGAAGTACTTCCAATGACCATACACATGAACCACAATCCTGATCTATTTTGGGAGCAAAGAAAAGACCTATCAAATAGAATACTAATGTATAAGGAACAAGGAGAATCATATCCTCCAGCAAGTTTCTACGTTAATGGCTCGGAGGTAGTAGGAATACAAGGGTTACAAAACAAAATAAACTCTGAAAAAAATCAGACATCGCCTATTAAAATGAAAGTACAAATCGGTAACAACAGTAGCCAATTCTTTTTTGTAGAAGTGAAAATGGATATCGATACAGTGCTAGAGTCTTCTGACGTCCTATTTTGTGCATTAATAGAGAAACACATAGTAGCGCCTCAAGTCGGTAATACTAATGAGTCTGACTACTACTACGTAACTAGAAAAATTGATTTGCAACCTACAGGAGGGGCAAAAATCACTAGAAATGACCTCGGTTTTTCCGGTAATAGGTTTGACTTCAATATGGAAGATTATTGGAACCTAGAAGAAATATACGCAATAGCGTGGGTACAAAATGCAGTTACAAAAAAAGTACTTCAAGTTGAGAAAACTAAAATTTATAATGAGGAAGTCAATATAGCTGTCAATAAAGATACAGTTAGGTTTGATGATGATAATAAAAATGAAGTAGAAACAATAGAAATATATAACAACTCAATGAATTACCTTGATATAGCAAGTATAGAGTTAGAATCAGATGAGAATTTTTCTGCTAAATTCATAGCTGCTGAAAAAAATATATTCCCAGGTATGACTAAGCTAATAGACATTACTTTAGAGAATTTAGAAACAGGTGAATACAGCACTAATCTAACTATCAAATCGAATGCGGCTAATATTCCTGATATGGTAATCCCTATTTATGCGAAAGTAGAATCAAGCGATAACCCAATATTGACTACAGATGTTACTACAATCGATTATGGTAAAGTGTCAAAGGCACAACAAGAAGTAGTTAATATAACTAATACAGGTAAAGGCCCACTGAAAATAAGCTCAGTAGAGATAATAGATGATGAAGACGGAGTATTCTCAATACTCAACGAAGAAATCCCTGATATAGAAGAGAAGAGTACTCTTTTCTTAAGGGTCAATTTCAAACCAAAAGAAGAAATCAATTACTTTGCAACATTAGTAATAAAATCAAATGCTACTAACGCATCTTCATATAGCGTTACTCTGAGAGGGCAAGGCGACAACCTACAACAATTCTCTTCGATTCAAGTAGCAACTGATGAAATTGATTTTGGAACTACAGACTTTATTGAGCCAGTAACCAGATCAGTAGTAATCAATAATATAGGTAACATAGAATTGAAGCTGAGCAATAGCGAAATAGAAGATAAAACATTAGAAGGAGTATTCAAATTTGTAGGTGGTTCTAGCAAAACAATTCCAGCAGAATCAAAAGATTCACTAATTATTGAATTCTTACCGACTGACAACAAAGAATATACGGACAAGTTAATAATTCGTTCAGATAATACTGACCCAACTTTGAGAAGAATTGAAATACCTTTGACTGGGACAGGAGATGGTGTATCATCTGTAGAAAGCTTTATCAGAGATTTCGAAGTTAAATACTTTAACAATACATTAGTTATTAACAACAGTAATGAGTCCGTTAATACAATAGAAGTTTCATTCTATGACATAAACGGTAATAACTTAAATAAACTAAGCTCGAGTATTGGGATTGGTATTAAAGAAATAGCGACAAGCGAACTAGTTCGTAATCAGGTCATTATTTATAATATCTCTTCGAATGGGAAAGTGATAAGTGCAGGCAAGTTCATTAACAACTAGTCTAAGAAATCACTTTTTAATAAAATGAAAAAGAGTCTCTATATTCTAGAGACTCTTTTTTTTATGTATACGTTTTGATATTCTAATTAGGGATATTTAAGGATTACCCAAAAAACCATTACCTGTAAGTATCTCAATTGTATTTTGCGATATACCTAATAATTCATTTGCTTTTTGCTCAACAGAATAAATCCCTATCCCTTCAATAAATGTATATGTAAATACAGATTGGGCTGTTTGGTCTGTGGAACCACTAGGAGACTGTAGTTTAGCAGATAAATCAAAAGTTAGATTAACTACATCGGCAAAATATGTTTTACCTAAGTATGTTACTTCTTTCTGATCTTGTTTTTTTCCGGTGATTTGTACTTTTCCAGAAACAGTGTCCTGCTCAACTATTTGGTCTTTTAGTTCAAAAAAGAAAGATTCCCATTCGTTTTTATTGAAATCCATTATCTTAATCCAACCTGGTATAAGAATTGGTATTTTAGCTGAAATACTTGGATCTGTTACGAACTTATTAAGATCAACTTCACTCATATAAAGAAATATACCATCATAATCTGCACTAATATGAGTGAATAGTTCATTGTCTGAACTTGGGTCAAGTCTCAATTCGAAAGCAGTTTTTTTATCTAGTGTCTCTTCATTTCTTAGTCTAACGTTTTTTGAATCTAATAGCTCATCAGACACAACTCCATTTTCATTTACTTCATATATGTCATAGTCCCAATAGTCATTGGCTTGTAATAACAAGTATTCAACTTCTGTTTCTGGAACGGTTGATTCGGAACAGTCCGAAGCGATTAAGATAAGTGACAGCGTAACGATAGATAATAATAATATATTCTTTTTCATTTTACATTCCTTTTTTGGTGATACTATTATTCTAATATAAAAAAAGTCCAGCGATTACTGGACTTTTTATTCTATAATTCTAGTAAGATGAATTTTATTTCAAGTTATGATCTACTAATATATCTTTCATTTTTTTAATTTCTATTCCTTCATTTGTGAAAATAAACTCCGTAGAAGTCGAAGAATAAATTCCCAAACCTGGAATAAAACTTATTTGTGTTGTATCGCTTTCAGACTGAGTTTCAGTAACTAAATCATCATTCTCATCTAAATAAGTAATAACTACATCTGAATACATAATATTTATGTAATTCTGAACATCATAAGATTTGCCTTTGTAAGTCACTTTAGAAGACGCTATTCGCTCACCTTTCATACCAGACACACCCTTAGTTGAAGTACCTTCCTCTTCATCTTCTTCATCTATATTAAATTTAAATATATCCCATTTAGTATTTTTAAAATCTATGGTCTTAATCCATATACCTTGGTCACCAATTTCTTCTGGTTCATTATACCCATATATCCCATTCTCATCTGTATATATATACGTAGTATCTAACGATTCATCTGAATTATCAGTAAGTAAATACGCATCTTTACCTGCTATAGTCCCTTTACCAATTATTGAAAGACTATAATTATCTAATGCTGCACCTGTAGTATTTCCATTTGCATCAGTATTATAAGTCTGATACTCCCAAGTATTACCTACCGCTAGTGGCATACCTGTACCACTGTCTGTACTAGGTGAGGTAGTGCTGTCATCTGAACAACTACTCAAAAAAGCAACCATTAAAGTTGCGGTAAAATAAAGAACTAACTTTTTCATAATAACTCCAAAATTTAAAATATATAAAATTGTTTGATTAATCCAGACAAAAACGGAAAATGGGAATTCGGAGTTTCAAAAAAATTGAATCTATTCGAAATATTTTATATCTTCTTATATTTTAATACTTACGGGCATTCGTTTTTATAGCAAAAAGCTAAGAAATCTCGCTAGTCTTTTTTTTAGGACGTTTCCAAAACAAAAATCGTCCAAACATAGTTCTTAAGAAATTTTTGAAAAATTTATATTGACCGAATATAGAACCTACTGTGATTAGGATAACTTGATAAGCTGGTAACACGGTAACAATATATACAATAGCTCTTAACCAGAACGGGTCTTCTTTCGTCAAATTTAGAGCCTCGAATATAAACCGACTAACATAGATAGATAACATACCTGTAATAGCAAATACAAGAAATATAATTGCCACTTGGAAAGGCGAAGTTACACCCCATCTTTTCTTTAGAAAATCTATTATTTTATCTATTCTATTACTCATTACTTTGCCTTTTCTAATTCGCCGATTATAGCTTGCCACTCTGGTAACTCAGGTATTCCGGGCTTTCTTTTCCCAAAGAATGTTATAGCTAATTCGCCATCCATGTCATAAAGTTCCAATGACGTAACTACACCATCATTTGTTGGTTTGAATAGAACATAAGTTTCTGCAATCAAATCGTTACGCAAATGTAAATTGAAATTCTCATCCAATACATTTGTCCAATTTTCAATTAATCTTATGTTTTTTATCTCACCCGTATGTATTTGTACTATGTCATCATTAGCTACAAATACCATAATGGGTACCTTTCTTTCGGCAGCGGTATGCAGTATATCTAAAACTGCATCATTGTAAACTCTATATGCTAAGTTATCTGGTGCTCTTTTGACTAACTCTAATCTCTTAATCTTCTGAGTATCTAATATAGTCTGAAAGTTATGTGTGTCACTAAGATTGGTCCATTCACTTAAAGCTTCATCGAAATCTATGTCTTCTGCTTTGTTATATACTTTTGGCTTTTCACCGTTCTCTACAGTAGGGATTGTAGTATTATCCGATTTGAAAGTATCAATTAGCTTTTGATATTCTTCTTCATTACTATCATCAGTCAGATATATTTTCTGGGTTGGCTTACCGTATTTGTTGAAGAATTGTATAGAACGTAGAATCTTTCCATTATGCTCTTTCTCTACATTATATACATATTTCCAATCATCAAAAAAAACTCTTAGATCAATATCCTCGCCTAATACAAGCCCAGTCGAACCGTGAACTTGAACTTTTCCAAATGTACCCTTGCGTTCATGTACGGCGTTCTCGTTTCTAGCTAATACCATAACCCTTCCAAGTTTTGGTAATTCTTTGTATATCTCAATAGGGGATTCTTTTAGCTTTACACAAGGATCATGTAGGTTAGACGCGAGCAATTCTAGTTCACTTATACCTAATAAATCCGAATATTCTTTGATTCTTAGTCTAGGATTTCTTCGTATTACTTCTTCGTATCTTTCCTTCAGTGATAGAGAATCTGTTGTCGGCATAGCACACCTTTTTACACTTTTTTTCTATAATAACTTAAATTCAAATTCTGGATAACCTTTCTCAGCTTTACCATCAATTACTTTTTGGAAACCGATGAACCTCAATTTATACACGAACCCTTCAGGATCTCTAATCAAGTATTTCTTCATAGGGTTAACAGTATATACCCCAGTATTAATATCAACATCTTTCCAATTATGACCTATTACATTTCGTTTTTGAGTAAACTCAGTCATCTGAGCTGCATCTAATATCAACTCATCAAATTCTATAGTACTATCAGCTTCTGCAGCTTCGCAAAGTCTATCATTTATCAATGCACCTCTGACTGTGTAGATTTCAAATCCAGGAACATCAAAAAATTCTATATATGGAGTGAAATGTATGTCCCAGCTTTCTGAGGGCGGTTCCAAATAATTGACTTCACCACCATTTGCAAAACTCATAGTAATAAAATTATACCCATTAGTACGAGGTACAAAGAGAGTGTCTATTATATTTGATTTCAACTCAGAAAATTTAATAGTGAAACCGCTTTCATCGGCTCCTAATATCATCATCTTGTATATTCCGTCTGGCTTACGATTCGTATTTCGACCTCTATTAATAACGTAAACATGATTTTTCGATTGGATTTTACCACCTTCTACTTCCCACCATTTTCCTATTGCTGTCGAATCCAAATTACCTGAAGGAACATCGTAAACATTATGAGTTTTATCAAGTGCTTCAATAACATTATCGAAATCGACTGGACCTAGATCTTGCAAAGTCATTTCACGGCCTAAGTTCATTCTGATATAATAATTATCATACGCTTGGAATCCTAAATCCCACTCATCGAAAAGATTTGTCTTAACTACTGAGTTAGTCGATAAATCAAAATAAACTTGGTAATGGTATTTACCACCCATCTCAACCTGATTTGAAGTAACATCTCCTCTAGGATAAGGGGTAACAGCATCGTCTTCTTTGAAACAAGAGTTCAGAAGCAATAGAATTGGAAATATGTATAATAGCTTTTTCATTATGGTATATTGAACTCCACTTTAGCAAAAAAAGATCTTCCGTAACCGACTGGCAATGATGAGTTATTGCCCGAATGAGCACCACCACTAGAAATTTGATTGCTATTTACAGTTGTCACATCAAATAGATTTATAATTCCGACTGAGAAAGTCGTGTTCAAATCCTCAAATTCTCTTAATATCGTCAAATCTAAATTACTATAAGAATCGATTATAAAATTTTCAATTTCCTCTTCATCGTTCAATACGAATCCTGGTGAATCACCTGTGTATTTATAAAACAGAGAGAATTTTAAATCATAGATATTTGATTCCCATGATGAATTGACTGTAACTTCAGGAGTATATTGTACTCCATTAGAAATACCATCTATGAAGTTTTCAGTCCCAATATAATTAAAGCCAAATTTATTATAGAACTCTTCATAAATATATTTGAGCGATATATTCGTTCCTAAAGTTCTATGTTGACCTATATTGACATAAGTAAACAAATCATTACTAACATTAGCCAAAGAAATTTTATTCACTATTTCATTATAATAAAAGTTTGGCTCAAATTTAAGAACACGTTTTTCATTAACTAAAGTATAAGTCAGTCCTAAGTTAAATGCATCAGAGCTTTCTGCTCCTAAATCAGCATTTCCTCTAATATTATGGCTAGCATCTACAAAAAAGAAGTACAGTTCTTTTAATGAAGGAGCTCTAAATCCTTTTGCATACGAAGCTCTTAACGTTAAATCATCTGATAATTCTGACATAATGTTCAGTGCAGGAATCAGTGGAATATCTAAAATCGGTAGTAATGGAGCTTCAAACTTTGTATTATATATATATCTACCAGCCGGTTGCACCGTCAAAATATCATCGAATATATACTTAATACTTATATAAGCTGCATAGTCATTTATAATTGGAGAGCCCTCTATTCTCCCCCCTTCGCCATTATCTAAATTAAAATCAATTCCGACACTATAACCCAGATTATCATTCAGAAATTCATCATAGAATGCTGCGCGTATATTCGTAGAATTAAATCTTGTAGTATCTTGCTCATCCTCGTCACCAGTTAGTATTTCCTCTAAATTAACTAAGTCTTTAAAGAAAGTATTTCTAGACCGCTGATAGTTTGAATGTGATAATGAGAAATTGAAATTCTTATTATTCTCTAATTGCTTAGATATGAAAATAGCATTATTCAATCTATCTGTTTTGTATTTATTATCATAAGCACCCTCATAATAAGGAGCTATGAGCAAACCTTTAGAGATAAGTAGCTCTTCGAAATAGCCACCTTTGTAACGAACATCGAACCCCAATAATACTGACTTAGCATCTAAGTCTGCAAAGTACTGTTCCTTTGGTTTCCACAATTGCGTCCTTGAATCTTCTATTGGAGAGTATCCACCAAAGAAGTGACGACCAATATTCAGATTCACATAATTATCTTTGAAGCTACTGTTCAATCCCACATCGAAATTATATCTACCAACAGATTCATAAGTACCTAAACCTCGTACACTAATGTTATCACTGGATTCTTTCTTAGAGATTAAATTGATAACTCCGCCCAATGCATCTGTACCGTACAAAGTTGACATTGGACCTTTTACTATTTCTACTCTATCTATGTTAGTTAAACTTAGCTGGCTTATATCAATGTTACCGTTAGTTCGTCCTATGACTGGAATCCCGTCTATTAGTATTTTTACGTTTTCACCACCTAATCCATTAACTGAAATATTACTCCCTAATTGGGCATCTTGATTAATGTTGATTGCCCCTTCTTGCAAGAGTAAATCACGCAGATTATTAGCACCTTTGCTAGTTATGAAATCTCTGTCTAATACATCGACCTTTATTATAGAATTTGTAGATAGAGTTGGAGAGTACTGTCCTGTAGTTACTATTTCTGAATATAGTATAGAAACTTGGTTGAGTAATATTTGATTACGTTGGGTTTTATAGACAACTATTTGATTTGATTCATAACCCAAATAAGATACTCTAGCTATAGCAGAATCATAAGGGACTCTCACTGAACCATAGGCATCTGTCTTTCTAAAATTAGAATCAGACTTTGATGGGTTCAGATTAACAAACTGAACGGACGCTGAAATTAGTGGTTCATTCGTCTTTATATCGTAAACTTTTAAAGTACCTATGGCTAGTAGAGAACTACTAGCCACTAGGAATAATATTAATATCTTAATGAAGTTCAATTATCTCACAACAAATTTCTGAGTGTAGATTGAGTTACCTTTTTGAATTCTAACAAAATAAACACCAGAGTTAAAATCAGCAGTGTTAATATTTGAAATCTGAAGATTCTGAGATAAAGTAACGTTTTGAGAGTAAACATTTGCACCAGTAGAAGAATAGATATTCAAGTTTGCTTGACCAAATTCTCCTCCTGCGTAAACAAGATTAACAGTTTCATTTTTGCTAATTACATTAGGGTAAACAGCGAACTTGCTATTATCATAGTTAGTCTCATTTACAGAAAGTTGAGGGTCAGCTAATTCATAAGTAATCTCTCCACCAGTATACCCTTTGAATACTAATTTATAAAGTTCACCAACTGGTACTTCAACAGTCTCACCATTCACTTCTTGTAGTTCAAATCTCTGAACAAAATAAACTCTATTCTCAACCATTTCATATTCAAATGTATTGAAATTCAATTCTTTCCAATCGTGACCGATTTCTGTAATAATAGAAGTGAAATCTTCGACTTTAGGTAACGGAGTATCTACTACATCTACATCATCTAACTGTGCTACCTTTACTCCTCTATTAGACCTTATTCCAACTACTGGGTAAGGTTGAGTAACGCCTTGCCCTTCTACTATTTGCACATATTTAGAGTATTCTAGATGCCATTGTTCTAAATTTGGCTCTCTGTCAAGTGACTCACCTTTTTCAAGGTCAAAGTATCCATTAAGTTTTCCAGCAAAATTTGATTTAGTGTACTCTTTTTGAACAGCATTTTCATTGTTCAAATCAGAATAGAAGAAATAGTAAGTTCCAGCAGAAAGCTCATCAATAACTATTTTTTTATATTCACCATTTCTCAGTTTGATTACGAACAATTCAGTTCCGGTGACTACAGTTTGAGCATATTGTCCCCATCCAAATTCACCTGGACTATCGTCAGAAAAACCATCAAGCCCCATATTGAAGGCACCTATCTGCCAATCATCTGTAGAGTTGAATAATTCTGTCCAAGTTTCAAACTTTCCTGCGGTATCTAACGGAGCATCAAAATCATCTGACGTTGCATCTGAAACGTGCCATAATCTTACATCTTGACCGCCATTTATTCTTATCGAAGCACTAAGTGGATTCATAAAAGCCAAATCCCAATTAGTATTGTCAACAATGACTACATCAGAAGAGCCTAAGTTTATGTAAGCACTGCTAGTTCTTTTAGCACTGATATCTACTTTCACTTCTTTAGCGAATGAAAAGCTAGTACCTAATATAGTAAGTACTAATAGAGTAATTAATTTATTCATTTTATATACCTTAATTGTTTTTTTCTAAATTCATTTCTTTCGAACGAATTTAACTATAAGTAATTTTTACTAATAGCAAACTTAAGACATTTTGATATTAAATTTAGTTACATTGTCATTTGTGATTATATGTTGTTTATACTCGAATCTAGTAATTGCTTTATTTTATAAACGTTGAACGTTTCTAATGATAATTGCAATTCTTTAGTATAATCTCGCAACGATTCATTATTCTCCATTTCTGCTATGAATTCTACTTTTTCGATCAATTTAGCGAGTTCACGAGTATTCAACTTTTTTAATAGTCTTTTTGATATTTCATCAACTTGGTGATTGATTAGTAATGTTTGAGCTTCACTGGTAAGCAGTTCCATTTTTTTAGTATCGTTTGAAGAAATATCACTTGCTTCTTTCATTCCTGTCTCTACTAAGATAGCATCGTAAATTGCTTCAGCGCTAACTGGTTTAGTTAAGTATTGTTTGAAATATTCTTTTCCCAAATGTTTCTCTTTATTATAAACCTCAGCAGTTAATGCAATAATTGGTATAGATTTCAACTGTTCATCTTTAGTCCATATTTCTGCCATTGTCATGCCGTCCATAATAGGCATATGTAAGTCGATGAATGCTAAGTCGATTTTATTAGCTCTAGCTATTTCTAGCGCTTCTTCACCGTCATTTGCGAATAGTACTTTTATCGAATAATCCTTTAGGAAACCTTTTACTACCATCCTATTAGATTCTATATCTTCTGCAAATAGAACTGTCTTATCTTTCAAATCATATTTATCAAATTCATTTTTAGTGGAGCTACTTACAATATCTGGTCTCATAAGTGAAATAGAAACATCGGGAATTGTCACTACGAATGTACTTCCTTTGCCTATCTCAGAGTCTACTTCTATTGTTCCATTTTTCAATTCAACAATGCTCTTAACTATAGAAAGGCCTAATCCAGTACCTTCGTATTTTCGCGAATCATTGTCATCTTCTTGCTCAAATGGATTAAAAATAGTTGCTAGTTTGTCTTTACCAATTCCGATTCCACTGTCCTTTATAGTAAATGATAGCTTGATTTTTGAAGTATCTTGTTCGTTGAAGCTAAAGTTTACATCTAGAGAAATTGATCCAGATTCTGTAAACTTAACTGCATTACCTAATAAGTTAATCAGTATTTGCTTTATTTTACCTTCGTCTAGAATAAGGTATGGAGGTAAACTCTGGTCTACATTTGAGTAGAATTGAATTCCCTTTTTACTTGTAGTGAATTCGAATATTCTATTTACATCTGTTATCACTCTGTTAATATCAACTGAATTTAGATTTAATGTCATTTTGTTAGCTTCTATTTTCGAGAAATCTAAAATGTCATTAATCAAACTAAGTAAAGAATTACCACTCTTTATTATTCCAGTTATATAATCTTGATTTTTTTCATCCGTGTTGTTATTTTGAAGAATTTCTCCAAATCCAAGAATAGCGTTCATCGGAGTTCTTATCTCGTGACTCATATTTGCTAAAAAAGTAGATTTTGCCTTATTAGCCATTTCGGCTTTTTCTTTTGCTTCAATTAATTCTACTTCTGATTCTTTTAATTTAGTTATATCTAAATTGATACCATACATACGAATAATATTATTTTCATTATCTTTTTCAATATTCGTAATTGCTTTTATATGTCTTATACTATTATCTGATAATATAATTCTGAATTCTGACTCATAGTGATCTATTTCACCACTCATTATCTTTTCAAAATTCTTATTCGTTTGTTCTCTATCGTCTGGGTGAACTTTTTTCTCATATTCAGCGAAAACGTCTTCAGTTCCTTTAGGAACTTCAAATAAAGTGTACAAAATATCATTCCATGACAATTTGTTTATTCTAAAGTCCCAATCCCAAACTCCTATCTCTGTTGAATTCAGTATTAATTCATATTTTTCAGCCAGTTCTTTTCTTATCTCTTCATTTACCTTTTCTTCAGTCACATCCCAGTTTAAACCTACCATCCTAGTAGCTTTACCTTTACCGTCGCGATATGTCTTAGATACAGCTCTTATATACTTGATTTCATCATCACTCCAAACCACTCTAAATATAGTATCAAATTCAACACCTGGAGTTTTGATTACATGAGAAATTTCAGTATTAATCCTATCAACATCATCAGGATGCAAGCTATTTTTATAATCGTCGTAACTATTAACTTTTTTATCAATATTCATCCCATAGAGTTCATACATTTGTTCATTCCAAACAAGTGTGTTTGGTTCTATTGTCCAATCCCAAACTCCTATTTTGATTGAATCAAGTATGAATTTATATTCTTCATTAATCTCTTGTTTTTCAGCTTCAGTTTTTAATAATTCTGTTCTATCTTCTAGCCCCCAAATTTCACCTATTGGAGTTACCCTATCTTTGAATAATACTTTTTTAACCTCACCTGATTTAGTTATTACGTCAACTAATACTTCTTCTTCAAAGTTCTTTCCTTTATTTTCTTCGTAGAGTTTCCTAATCGAATCAGAATCATCTTTATAAAGTAATTGAAACCAATCCTCTATAGTTTTTATTTCGTTATTAGTGTATCCTATAATTTTTTCAACAGCTTTATTAAAATATAAACCGTCTTCACTATTTAACACAGCCCCATAAGGAAGATCATCAATAAATGATTCAAATCTCAAAGCTCTGTTTTGTAAATCAAACTGTATTTCTTTTGCTGTTGTTATATCCTCAACCATACCAACAAAACCTGTGATCTCACCATTTTCTGCTTTTATAGGCTTGGCTTTTACTGCTATATTCCTAAATTCGTTTTCTTTTTCTACTCTGTATTCATTAACATAATAATCATCGTTTCTTTCTACAGATTGATACCATGATTGAAATATACGCTCTTTATCCCCTTCATAGATACCGTCTTTCCAACCATCATCCATACATTCGTCATAACTCATCCCTATTATATCTGTATATCGCTGATTAACGAACTTACATTTACCTTCTGTGTCCGTTAGAAAAAGACCAATAGGTGAAAGTTCTGCGATAGTGGCAAATCGCTTTTCTCTGTAATAAATCTCTTTATTTCTTTCTTTAAGCTCATTTAGAGACTCTTCTTTATCCTTGCTTATTTTTGCTAACTTTATAGCCAACCTATCCAACTTTCTGACTGCAGGTAATATTATAAATATTAATACTAACGTCAGCACTATCACCGAGAGAATTATAAGAATAAGTACTATCTTTTGAGTTTGGTTTAGTGTACCTTTATCTAGCATAAGTATGTTTTGAATAAAATCACGACTATCCCATTTTATACTTTGGGTTATGCTGGTTATAATTTCAATTTTATTTAATACGACAGTGTCTTTTAGAGAATAGTCAAGTTCGGCAAGTTTACTATTAACAGAAATTTTTAGTTTTTGGTTTTCGTCCAAATATAATAAATCAAGCTTTTCTACTTCTTGTTTTAACAATGACAGATTATTTTCAACTGATTCAAAATTAGTAGGTGACTCAAGAATAGCGTCCGTAATAAAATAGACTTTATTCATTGTCTTGTAATTTTCAGTAATTACAGACATTTTATTCATCTCTTCTACTGATATAAATGCTATAGTCCCAATAATAATAACAAAGAATGCATAGAATACCCATAGTATATTATAGATTCTTTTATATTGATTGCTTTTAGGTATTTTCATTTTTTCTTGTTATCTTAATTATTAGTATAAAAGAGAATTTAGTTTTTATTAATTTGTAAATATACGAAATAAATAGACACAAAAAGAGGAAATATAAATCATGGAAATGGATATTTGTTACGGTGGGGTTCCAAGTAAAATCCCCAATAATTCTATGGGAATACGTGGTTATGACTATGTAGAATTCTACGTTGGTTCGGGAAAGATGACTGCATATTGGCACGCTAAAGCATTAGGACTAGACATTGTAGCTTATCAAGGACCTGAGACAGGAACAAGAGATAGAATCTCTTTTTTATTAGCAACTAAGACTAATATGAAAATTATGATAACTGCATCTTTGCAACCAAGTACTTCAGACATTATATCATTCGTTAACCAACACGGTGACGGTGTAAAGAGATGGTGTTTAGAAGTAGTTGATGTTAAGAAAACTTATGACGCAGCTATGAAAAATGGTGGTGTACCTGTTCGTCCCCCTTATAGGTTAGAAGATGAGCATGGATACGTAGAGCAAGCTGCGATCAAATTATACGATGATGCCGAAATCAACTTCATCAACTATGACAATTACAAGGGATTATTTAAACCTGGATTCGAAGAGCCAGTTCAAAAATATGAAGTAGAAAGAAAAACTACTGGACTTACTCATATAGATCATATAGTAGGAAACGTACACGTAAACGAAATGGACTTTTGGGCGAGTTATATAAATAAAGTCTTAGATTTTGAAACGTTTGTTGACTACGGACCAGGTGATATATCTACGCAATATTCTGCTCTACTTTCAAAAGTAGTTCGTTCAAAAGATGGTGTTATACAAAACCCAATTAATGAGCCGTATAAAGGTAAACGTCTATCTCAAATTGATGAATACATAATCCAATATCATGGTACTGGTATTCAGCATATCGCTCTTTCAACTACTGATATTATACGTACTGTAAGAAATCTACGTGAGAATGGTATGGAGTTTCTTGACAGAGCACCGAAGACATACTATGATGAGATAAGAAAAAAGAGTAAGGAACTAGATGGCCTAATCACTGAAGATATAGATACACTCGAAGAGTTAGGAATATTAGTAGATGTAGAAATAGGTAGTGGCGGTTATTTGCTTCAGTTATTTACTAAGCCAATAAACGATAGACCTACTTACTTCTATGAAATAATACAACGTCGTAAAGGCGCTACTGGATTTGGTCAAGGTAATTTCCAAGCTCTATTTGAGTCTATTGAAAGAGACCAAGAAAGACGTGGTAATTTGACTGAAACTGAAGACGAATAATTAAAAAAATTCTACATTTAGAAGTACAAACGAAGAGTGCTAGGTTTTTTACCTAGCACTTTTTTTTATTCTATTACATATTAAAGATTTGAACGGTATATTGGATCAGTATTCAGCAATTTACTATTTCGTTCCTTTCAAAGTAACAATTACTGATCTAGAATAGAATCTACCCTCAGGTAACTTATTATCATAAATTTCATTTTTAACTTTACCTCTACCTATTGCCTTTTCGTTCCTCACTTCTAATGCTTTCGCCACGGCTATCGCCCTATCATAAGACAAGGTCACATTGTATTCTTCGTCACCAATCATATCTGAATATCCTTCTATAGAGACGATTTGTGATTTATCAGTTATTCTTTCTTTAACTAAGTTTAGAGTTACTTCAGCTACAGGCGGTAGTTTTGTCACATTATATCCGAAGAGTATCAAGTTATACTTTTCAATCTTCGCATCATTAACGAACTTTTGTACGAAACTCATTTCTGATGAGTTTTTCTCATTAGTTAATATTTCTCCTGCAAAGCTCTTTTCTGTACCAATGCTGTCTCGTACTTTTAGCTTGAAACTAAGAGGGTTATCTTCAGATGGTAATGTTCCCAAGTCATCAAGTGGATTCCAATCTAAAGATTCGGGTGGATTTCCTACCCCATTAAAAGTCTTTTTAACACCTTCATTATTGTATATCTCTATTTCCCAATTTGTAAGAGGTAACTTCGAATCTACTTTAGGTAACATAGTTACTTCCAAATTTTTATCGGTAGAGCTAGTAGTGTCTGACATTAATTGTGGCTTGAATATTGTCCAATCTTGAGGTACTATTTCTACCCTTCTATTTTCTGCTCGACCGAACTCATTATCAGTTTTTGAAGGTGTTTCAGGTAAGTTCCTTGCTGATATTGTGAATCTATTAGGATTAAGCTTCCAAACATTGACAAAATAATCCCTTACTGTCTCTGCACGTTTTTGAGAAAGTTCTTTATTCCCTTGTTCAATATCAAAATCAGAATTACATCCGACCAAATCGATTTTTACTTCAGGGAATTTTTGGAAACGCTGCCCCAATATATTTAAAATATTATGATACCCAGAAAGAGAGTTCTCGAAATTCAATTTATCTGTTTTAAAATCTTTTGCTTGCGTCTCAGAGATAAGATCGTACCTTGCAGGTATATTACTATCATTTTCTTCAAAGAATACATAACCTAATATAGCTTCAAACTTTAGATCTTTATCATATTTTACAAAAATTGTATCTTTCGAGTATTCTTCATTCAACTTCACTTGAAAATTTGCTGCAATTGATGAAGTCGCCACAGGTACTACTATTTCTGGTTCTATAGGTTTAACTGGCTCAGGTTCTATTACAATTGGCTTTTCTTTGATTGAGTACTTGATTTGTACACCTAAATTCAAAGTGCTTACAGTCCATTCCAAATCAGGTACAACATTCCCAAATCTATGAGTATAACTGATAGTTGGAGCTAAGAACATATCATCATTATTGTCCAATGGGAGGTCATAACTTGCTCCTAAAGAGACTAAAGGCAACAAACTTGAAATATTTTCCAACGAACCACTTGCTTCATTACGTACAGCTTTTTTATTCTCAAAAGTTACATCTGTTGGTTGTTCCAAAACTTCTTTTTGTGAAATATCAGCAGAAATTAAATAATTGAAACCAACACCTAAAAATCCATTTAAATTTTCAATCAATTCAAAAGTGAAAGTAGGTTCAAATGCTAAAGAAGGTAAGGATACATCTAAATCGTGTCGTATAACACCATTACTTTGTGTACCCAGATTGTTATCAAATATGCCATTCTCAGTTTGAGATATCAAAGCAGATAAGTCACTATAACCAATTTTCAGCCCTATTTGCATTTCTTTATTTACATTATAATTAGCTAAGAATCCTAAGTTCATACCTAACCCATCACCACTTTCGTAATTAGGGCTACAACAAGGAAAATTTGGAAGTGATTGGAAGGAAGTTGAATAATTATTCAGCCCCATACCACCATATATTCCAATATCACCAATCTGATCAACTTTGTCCTGAGGAACAAGAATTATTGGTATAAAGAAAGCTAGTAATACTAATATATTTTTTTTCATACTATTTCTGTATGGCTATTTTCTTAGTAAATATTTCATTTGGGGTGGTTAATACTATATAATAAACACCAGAAGGAATATCTGAAACACTTTTAGTAGTGCTGAATAATCCAGACTCAGTCGATAAATCATTATAACTAGCTACAACTTCTCCTTTGGTATCCACAATTTCCATTTTATTATTACCAGATTCACGAAGTTGATAGTCAATATTTATAGTTGTCATAGCTGGATTCGGAAACGTATTCGTTATTCCTGCTTCTACTGAACGATATATAAGTCTATATACACCATCAACCTCACAAACTCCCTTGAGTTGGAAAAAGCCATTATTAGTAACTGTTACAATATTCTCTGTCCATTGGAAATCTTCTATAACTAGGTCTGTTGAAAGTACAGCTCCCAGCTTGGTTTTGAACCTTAGATTATAAAGCACACCGGTAGAATCAGAAAACTCACCTGATATTCTAATACTACAATCTTCATTCAAACCACAATCAGGCATACCATCGATAGGATACAAAATAGTAGAATTAAATCTAATAGTAGCAGTCCACTTATGGGTAGCCCCAGCAAATTGTCTAGAATTAACTAACATTAGCGGTACATCTATATCAATGCCCGTTTCAGATTCCACTTTAGGTAAAGTTACTACAGCAGTTGCCACAGTATCATTTATACCTCTATCAATAGAATACCAAAAACCTAAACTTTTAGTATTGTTTCCGTCACTAGTTATCCCGATGAAACTTTGACCAATTGTTGATCTTATTATATGATTTCCATCAGTAGTTTTATTACCACCAGAGCTAAGAACACCTTTCTCTAATCTTGTTTGAGAAATTAGATTAGTGAAGCTAACAAGTAATATTATAAATATAATTTTTTTCATATTCTTAATCCATGTGGAACCACTGTCCACCATATCTAATGAAGCTAGCAGCTGATTTGGAATCTAGAGTCCAGTTAGAGGCTCCACCAACCGTAATTGTACCACCAGAGTTATTAATCACTGTTACCATTGTTCCATTCTCTGCACTAGGCAACCCAACTGTTCCACCAGGGTCAGAATTATATACAATCACTGATCTACCTCTAGATGGACTAGTAGAAGTTGTAACTTCTGATGATCCAAAAACTAACACTCCATAATCAGATGATGCAGCACTACCTATTTTTATTCCGTTATCGCTATCATTAGTAGATGCAATATACAATTTTGTTCCCGAAGCTGCAGTTTTTCCTATCCCAACAGTACCATTAAAAGTCTTGTTTCCACCAAATGTTTGATTAGAAGTAGTTACTGCACCGGCTTGTGAATCAGATGCATCCTGAACAGTTAGTGGGTCTGATGAAGAACCAGTACCAGTAATAGGGGCTGAAACGGAGACTGAGTTACCACTATTAAAAGTTGCCCAATCTTCTTTACTCAAATAACCATCCGTAGTTGATGTAGCTTTTGGTAAAGTTAAAGTCATATTAGCTGCACCTACTAGTCGGTCTGTACCATTCGAAACTGTAATAGGCCCATTTATTAAAACATCACCTGTTGAGATATCAATTGGATGAGCAGCAGAACCATTTCCTTTTAAAGGAGGATCTACAAATACACTATCTAATTTTTTATTAAACTTAAGATAATCAGTCGAGCTTATATACCCATCTTGTGTACCACTAGCCTGCCTTACATCTATAGGGTTGGAAGTCGAACCATCGCCAAAGACTGGGTCACTTGTAGAAATTGCTCCAACTGTTGCATTGTAGAATGTATTCCAATCACTTGAACTTAGATAACCATCTGTAGTACTACTAGCTTGTGTTATACCCAATGGCGTACTACTAGTACCATCACCTGTTAAAGGACCAGTTTTAGTTACAGTTGATAATTTATTATTGAAAATAGTCCAATCCGTAGAACTCAAATACCCACTAGTAGAAGCGCTTGATTGAGAAATAGATATATTAACATTAGAAGCACTTACTACACTCCCATTTCCATTTGAAACAGAAATTACCCCATCTCCGTTCAAATTAGATGTTCTAACAGAGAGAGCATTACCAGAAGTACCGTTCCCATTCAAAGAAGCATCCGATACTACGTTTGATAATTTATTACTAAAAGTATTAAAATCTGAACTATGAAGGTAACCACTTACACTCGTAGAAGCTCTTGCCACTTTTACTGGATCTGAAGTCGTACCATCACCTGTAATCGGTGCAGTTGTAGCAACAGATGAACTATTATTATTAAAAGTATTCCAATCACTAGCAGATAAATAACCATCTGTAGTAGAGGAAGCTTTCGGTAACCCAAGTGGAGAACCACTAGTACCATCACCTGTTAAGGGAGCAGATTTTACTACTGATGATAATTTAGCATTAAAATCGCTCCAATCAGATGAAGCTAAATATCCATTAGTAAAGCTATTTGCCTTTGATATAGTCAGAGGTTGCGAACTAGTACCACTACCGCTTAGTGGAGCTGAGGAAGTAACTGTCGTTAATTTATTATTGAAAGTAATCCAATCTGAAGCTACTAAATAACCATTGGAAGAACCCGACGCTTGAGCTAAAGATAAAGGATTTGAAGAAGTACCATTTCCAGAAATTGGTGCATTCGCAGTAACAATATTTAGTTTCCCATTAAATGTACTCCAATCTGAACTTAATAAATATCCATTTGTTGATGCGTCTGCCCTTGGCATTCTTACTCTGTCAGATGAGGTTCCAGTACCTAGTAGGGGTGATTGTACCCAAGTTGTTGAAGTATTATTAAACTTTGCCCAATCCGTTGCTTTAATATAACCATCTCTTGATGCGTTCGCACTCTGCATAAATAATGGGCTCGATGAGGTACCATCACCTAGCAGAGGTGAAGTTGCTGAAACAGTACTTAGCTTATTGTTGAATGTAGTCCAATCCGAAGAACCTAAAAAACCATCTGTAGAAGCACTTGCTTGATCCATAGTTATTGGATCTCCAGAAGTTCCATTACCACTAATTGGAGAACTACTAGAAACATTTGAAAGCTTATTATTAAAATTAGTCCAATCTGAGGAAGCAAGATATCCATTCGTTGAAGCACTTGATTGACTCATAGTGATAGGATTCCCGCTAGTACCATTGCCACTAATTGGAGCTGTACTTGATATACTTGATATTTTATTATTGAATGTATTCCAATCACTTGAACTTAGATAACCATCTGTTGAAGTATTTGCTTGAGCAATTACAACGGGTGAGCCGCTAGTACCGTCACCTGATAAAGGAGTACTTACAGCCGTTGTAGCTGAGTTATTAAACTTTGACCAATCTGATGAACTTAAGTATCCACTTGTAGAGGCATTTGCTTGAGGTATACTCAAACTCAAATCTGAACTACCTAGTACTTTATTATTACCATTAGAAACTACAATGACACCACCACTAACTACATTAGCTGAAGTGACACTTAAGGGATTTCCACTTGTTCCATCTCCACTAATAGTAGCGTCATTGGTTACCGTTGATAGTTTATTGTTAAATGTATTCCAATCGCTTGAACTTAGATAACCATCAGTAGATGTATTAGATTGTGCCAATGTTAATGGATTTCCACTTGTTCCATCTCCACTAATTGGAGCAGAACTTGTTACATTTGATATTTTATTATTAAATGTATTCCAATCGCTTGAACTTAGATAGCCATCAGTAGATGTACTAGATTGTGCTAAGTTTATAGGATTTCCAAGAGTACCATCTCCTGTTAACGGTGCACTTACTTCAGTAGTCGCTGTACTATTGAATTTTGTCCAATCTGCTGAACTCAAATAACCATTTGTAGTCGCAGTAGCTTGAGGTATGCTAATATTCATATCAGTATTACCTAATACTTTATTAGCACCATTTGTAACAACAATTACTCCATTACTTAATACATTTGATGAATTTACACTAAGTGGATTTCCAGTAGTTCCATCTCCATTTATACTTGCGTCATTAGCAACACTTGTCAATTTACTATTGAATGTATTCCAATCTGTAGAGCTTAGATAACCGTTGTTACTTGCATTTGCCTGAGCCATCGTAATAGGAGAACTAGAAGTACCATCTCCTGTTATTGGTGCATTAGCAACAGTTGTACCAGCAGCATCAAATCTTACCCAATCAGAAGAACTTAAGTAACCATTTGAGCTAGCACTTGCTTGTTCCATTGTAAGCGGTGAGCTAGACGTACCGTCTCCTGTTATAGGAGTTGAACTTGTTACACTTGTTAATTTATTATTAAAAGTATTCCAATCAGTAGATGTCAAATAACCATTGTTACTTGTGTTGGCTTGTTCAATATCTAAAGGATTACCTGTAGTACCATCACCTGTTATTGGGCTATTAACATTAATATTATCTAATTTCCCATCAAAATATTGCCAATCTTCCATAGTTAAATAACCATCTTGTGAAGAGCTAGCAGAATTCATACTCAATGGATCTGAATTTATCCCTTTACCACTCAATGGTGGGTTTGCTTGTACTTGCGATAGCTTTGAATTGAATATATTGAAATCAGAAGCAGATAAATATCCGTCTGAAGTAACAGTTGATTGCCTTATAAGCAAAGGGCTTGCTGTAGTTCCGTCACCCATAAGAGGTGCACCTGAAACCACACTCGACAATTTGTTACCAAAGAATTTATAATCCTCTGTATCAAGATAACCTGAAACAAAACTTGTTGCTTTAGGTACGTTTATAACTACATCACTATTACCTATAATTGTACCTTCTCCGTTGAGAACAGTAACAACCTCGTTTCCTTTTATATCACTAGTTAGTAACGCTAGTGGACTAGCTTCAGTTCCCTTACCAGAAAGTGGCGTATTAACAGTAATATCACCAGCAGGGTTAACAGTACTAAACTTTATATAATCTTCTTTTGATAAATATCCATCAGAAGTAGTAGAAGCAGCACTAATAGAGATTGGGTTCGAACTGGTACCATTTCCTTTTATAGGGAAACTAGTTTGGATATCTACACTACCTATCTGGTCATCACTTGGCAACCATTGATTTCCATCCCATTTTAAAACTTGTCCATTAGAAGCTCCTTTACTTGATAAAGTAGGGTTTGGATAATCACCATCTAAATCGCCCCCTGCTGTACCACTGGGAGTATAAGATGTTGGAGCATTCTTCACTTTAGACCAATCCACATCTTTTATTAAATTGTCTGTAATTGAGTTGTCTTTAATATTAATATCAAAATCAGTTCCATTAGGTTCTATATCTAAATGACCTTTACTAGATTCTATATTTACTGAAATATTAGATTCAGCACTTATTAGTATTCTACCATTACTATTGCTTATAGTAATATTATTACCTGCTTCTAAATCAATGTTACCTTCCATGCCGTTCAATGATAATACCGCCCCAGTCGCATTATCAGTTAGCGATTGAGAAGTATTGGAGTTAAACGAGTATGGCGCAGCAACTAATGGAATTCGAGGAGACATTTCATTTTCGCCATCTAACTGTATACCTAACCAGTATTGCGTATTGAATTTTAGGTTCATAGGCGATACCTCACCTAATACTACGTCAAATACACCGCTAGTAGTAGCTATGGATCTTGTTTCAGTCCATACTGGCAATCCGCCTATTGACGCGTCATATAGATGGAAACTAACATTATAATTACCATCTAATACAGGCTTTAGACTTTGATTAGTGAGCAATCCCTGGTATGAGATACTCTGAGGTATTTGCGAGTATGAGATTAAGCTCATCGCAAATATTAAGACTAAGGTTATTAAATTTTTTTTCATTTTTCACTCCGCCGATGAGAGAATAATTAACTTATGATTAAATAATTAAACAAATCTAATTAATTAATTGATAAATGAAAAAATATTTATTTCATTTTGTTTCTGTACTCTATCGGGTTTTCTTTAAACCTCCTCTTAAATCGGTTTGAAAATGCAGATCTATCAGTAAAATTTAATTTTCTTGATACCTCAATTGTATTGTGAAATCTTAATAATTTTTTAGATTCTAATAGTTTAAGTTCTAGTATATAACGATATGGAGAAATTCCAAACATCTTTTTATACATCCTCAGAAAATGAAATTTTGAAGTATATGACATATTTGCTAACCTATCAATGTCGAGGTTTTCATAATAATTGTTATCAATGAACTCCTTAACCTTCATCAATCTATATGCCAAATCAGTGCTAAGTTGATTATTCTTCATCTCTAAGCCATTTAATGAATGTTTTAGGACTTTATTATCATTAGTTAATAAATCTAGAAATGAATTAAAATTAATATTTGTCTGCTTAAGTCTATTTCTGACCAAATTATTTTTAATTGAAGTAATATTATTCATTAACTCAATATTATCCAATATATTATACTTTCTATTCTCAAAGACAGTGTCTGATATATTGTTTTCATTATTGTCCTCAAAGAATAAACAAATTCCCTCCGTATTTTTCTTGTCTGCAATTATTTCGAAATTCTGTTCGGGATTCACTAATATGAATTCACCCGGATTTAATCGCTTTTCATATCCATTAATACGATAGATTTCTAAACCAGAAAGACAGAATTTGAGTGAATGCAACTTAGCCACATCTTGTACTGCAGTGTTAGAGATATTAGAATAAACTATATGACTATTACTTATCTGTTTATTAGTATAGTACATATCATCTGTTATATATTTTATTTCAATTGTTTCTTTCATATACTTTTTTCAACCAATTATGTATATATAATGGAATCTCATCGTTGTAATTGTCCGCAGCGTATTTGAACATTTGACCCGATTCTGATAATTGAGCAACTTGTTTTTGGCTTTCAACTTTCATAAAAATATGCTCAGTATTTGGGACCTCTATAAAATCAGCTATATCCTTACCATTATAATAGTCAACTATTTCTTTTATTTTCTTTGCGCTTTCATTATCAAGTGCTTGTAAATCATATTGCCCATGTAAAGATAGTACTGGGTTACGTACTTCGCTCCAATATTTGACTATATTCGTTGCATTCAAATCCACGAAAAAATCACTATTCCGACCGAAAAATTTATTGTCCCCCATATAGTTCAGATGAATTTGGAACAGTCTTCGCGTAGAATCTGAATCTATCAAATCTTCAGCATTTTTACCTTTGTAATATATCTGATATAAATAGTCTCTTACCTGATTTTTAACATCATTTCCTTGAACATAATCTCCCCCACTCCAAAGTGGGTATTGAACGTCAAAAGTCTTAAGTAAATAATCATACCAACTATCGATCCGAATACCATAAACTATAGTAGCTGCAGGCTTCTTCTCAGCAGATATAATGGGAGCATGCATACCTCCTAATGAATGACCGAATATAGCAATTTTGTTTTTGTCGATTAACTCAGATTTTAATAATTCATCATACCCCTTAGAAAATACTTCATTTTCTGTGGTAAATGTTATTTCATCGCATTGTAACTCCCCTCTCGAATCACCCATATTCGGTTTCTCTACTCTATAAACCAAGTAACCTAAATCTACTAAATCTTCAATAAACCTACGCAAAGGGCTATTTGGGTCCGTGTACTCACAACTCTGACAAGGATAACCCTGAATATAGTATATTGTTGAGAATGGACCTTTACCTTCTGGTTTTTCTATTATAGTCCTTATTTTATTACCTTTATAATCAAAACTATTTAATATGTATTCATTTTTTACAACGAAAGGAGTCGGTAGAAGTTCACCTCTGACTTCTATTTTCTTCCCTTTTCTTAATAACCCTAATTTGGTTTCTTTAGTTTTTTTAGTTTCACCAAGTTGCTTCATTAGTTCTTGAAATGAATTCGTCTCATTTCCATTAACTGAAATTATTCTATCACCATCAATTACACCCATTCTATCTGCAGAACCATTTGGTATTACTTTCTGAACTAATGCTCCGCTTTGTTGAGTTGAATCCGGCGCAAGGTGAACACCTAACATTCCTCTTCTGGGTAATTCCTCAGCTTGAATTGACAAAGATACTAGTAATGCTAACGACAAGTAGATAAAGTTTTTCATAATCATTCCTATTTATTTGGTATATTTGATTATTACTTTTAACTAATATAATTAGTTGCAATTATAAAATTAATAGCAATAAAAAACACATGGCGCAAAAAAACTATACGAAAGAAGATTTGACAGTTCACTGGGATTCTTCAGTTTGCATTCATTCGGAGAAATGCTATCATGGGCTAAATTCTGTATTCGACCCTAAGGCAAGACCTTGGATTAACGTAGATGGTGCAACAAAAGAAGAAATAATGCAACAAATAGACCAATGTCCATCGGGAGCATTGAGTTATACTTATAATAAACAAAAGGAAGGAGAAAAAATGTCAGAGCCAACTAAAGTAGAACCTTTACAAAATGGACCCCTAATGGTGTACGGGGATATAACTTTGAAAACAATAGATGGAGAAGAAAAAATAGATAGAAAAGCTGTTGCTTTTTGCCGCTGTGGACACTCTGCTAATAAACCATATTGTGATGGGCAGCACAAAGCTCATGATTTTAAAGGTTAATATTAAGAATACTAAAAAAAATCAAGCGAAGCTAACGAAGTTTCGCTTTTTTTGTGCCCAATTCGTTAAATTTGGAATTACTATAACTTAACACTTTGTAAATATGCTTACATCAAAAGAAATCAGAGACCAATTTATTGAGTTTTTCAAATCAAAAGAGCACAGGGCTGTTCCTTCTGCACCAGTAATACCACACGGTGACCCT
>JAUHXN010000246.1 GCA_030426865.1 bacterium
AAAATTATTTGAAGAACATAGCTGGTATACGCAAACTCTCTCTCTTTTACTCAGATAGGATTACTAGTTTGAGGATTGGCTAAATATGGAACAATTACTAAAAAAAATACTTCCACCTAAAGTTGTTCAATTTTTGAAAAATAGAAGAATTAAAAGGAAGAATAATAAATTAAAGAAACTACCCTCCTTAAGTATATCTCAACTAGAAGATATAATAAGAAACAAATTAGGAATTAAGGAAGGCGACGTTGTACTAATACATAGCTCATTAGGTAATCTAAATCTTAATTGTTCTCCTTTTGAAGTGTTAGATCTTCTTTTAAAGATCGTCGGTGAAAATGGAACAATATTATTCCCAACATATCCCAAGTTAACTTCTTTAAAATTTTTAGAAGCCGAGAGGGTATTTAATATTAATAAGACCCCCTCATATATGGGAATACTATCCGAATTAGCAAGACGACACCCAAAAGCAGTGCGTAGTTTGCACCCAACAAAATCTGTTGTAGCTATAGGTAAATATGCCGTAGAGTTAACAAATGAACATTCGGAATCCATCTACCCTTATGGTGAACAATCTCCATATTACAAGATAAATAATTATAAGGGGAAAACTATTGGGATAGGCGTCAGTACTAAAAATCTTTCTTGTATACATTGTGTAGATGACATTATGAAAGAAGATTTTCCAGTTATGCCTTATGACGAAAGAGTTTTTGATTCCACTTGTATAGATAGTCAAGGAAATGAAAAAAGAGTTTCCACCTATGCTCATGAAATTGAAAAGATGAACTATAATATTCCAAATTTCATAAAGAAATATGTGGAAAGCCCAATCTGTAAAGATATTGATATAAATGGAATGAAATTTTTTAGCGCGGATTCTACCAAATTACTTGAAAAATTACTTAGCTTAGCGAAAGAAGGAAAAACTGTATATAATAAAAAGTATTATCGGAGAGGATAATTATGAAATTAGCTTTAATCTTTACAAATGATTGGGAACTTTTTGGTGATGGGTCTGGAGATTACTTTGAAGTTCAGCATCAACCATTAGTTGACTTAATAAGCTTAATGGATGGATATGGTGCTAAATTATCAATTATGGCAGAAACTTTCCAACAGATAAAACATGAAGAATTTTCTTCTATTAACTCCGATTTCAATAAAATAACAGTAGCATGGAAGGAAATATTAAAAGAGTCTTATACCAAAGGGCATGATGTTCAGTTACATATACATCCACAATGGAATGAAGCCAAACTAGAAAATAACGAATGGGTGCTTGGTGACAACTGGTCTATTGGAAAAAGAAGTAAAGATCAAATTGAAGCATTTATAGAGCTTGGTAAGAGTTATTTAGAATCAATTATAACAGAAATTGATAAAAATTATAAATGTGAAGTTTATAGAGCTGGAGCTTATTATATAGAACCATCAAATATAGTAATAGACACTTTAGAAAAAAATGGCTTTATATGTGACACGTCTGTAACTAAAGGCACTTACGTAGAAAATTACTATGATTACCGGGCAGCATACTCTAACATTTTACCGTGGGGTATTGGTAGTCAAGGTGTTACTAAGAAAGTTGAGAATTATTCCTTAGTTGAAATTCCAATTAATTCTGCAATTAGTTTGGACTCAGAGGCATTTAAGAAATTCCTACCTGACCTTTATTACAAGTTTAAATTTGGGGTATCGTTATCGGAAGATGAAATAAGCTGGATGAGAGAACGAGATAAGGTAAAAAGTGTAAGATACCCTGTAAGTAGAAGAGCTTATAAAAAACATGAAAACAAGAGTTTATCATGGTATGTTAATAAAATATTATCTATTAACGCTATCCAATTAGACTATGATTACGTACCATCAAGTGTGTTCGTTAAAATTCTAAAAAATATATTATCAGACAAACAAATTGCTGAATATAGAAATAAAGATATAGTAATCCCTGTTGTTGCTTCAGGACATGTAAAAGACATGCACAATACTGACAATGTAAAACGTATATTGGAAGGGATTAAAAATGAATTATCTGATAAAGTTGAATTTTGGACAATATCAGAAGCCGCTAAATATGCAAAAGAAAAATTAATATAGGATTACTTTAATGGAAAAATCGAGAGTTAGGGAAATAATAATTGATTCGTTCAATGAATTAATAGAAACAGAAGGTATAAGTATAGATGTAAATACTGACACGGCTCTTATGGGAAGTGACTCCGTGATAGATTCACTAGGACTGGTTACTTTATTAGTTGACATAGAAGCAAGACTATCTGATGAGGATGTTGAAATATCAATTTTATCTGAAAAAGCAATGTCACAAAAAAATAGTCCTTTTCTAAATATCGAATCGTTAACAGAGTTTATTTCAGAACAATTATAAAAAAAGAATGTCCAAAATTTTATTGATTACTGGTTCGAGGAAAGGTATTGGTAGATACCTTGCAGAATACTATCTAAAAAAAGATTATACTGTAATAGGTTTTTCAAGATCAGAATCTGACTTAACTCATGCCAATTATAAACATATTTTGCTTGATGTTGCTGATGAGAATGCAGTCTCGAAATCTGTTAGGTCTATTTATAAAGAATACAAAAGAATAGATTACCTGATTAATAACGCAGGTATTGCATCTATGAATCACTTTTTACTTACTCCACTTTCCATTGTTTCAAAAGTATTTGAAACTAATTTCAAAGGAACATTTAACTTCTCAAGAGAAGTTGGAAAAATAATGTCTAGACAAAAATTCGGACGAATAGTTAATTTTACTACTGTAGCAAGGCCTCTAAATTTGGAGGGAGAAGCTGTTTACGCGTCTTCTAAGTCAGCTGTAGAAACTTTTACAAGAGTAATGGCTAAAGAACTAGGTCATGTTGGAGTGACGTGCAATTTGATTGGACCATCTCCTATTAAAACGGATTTAATTAAAAATATACCTAAAAATAAAATAGACGAATTGATTGAAATGCAAGCAATACCAGAGTTTTCAGATTTAAAAGATGTATCTAATGTAACAGACTTTTTTCTAAGTGATGATAGTAAGATGATTACAGGTCAAACTATTTATTTGTCAGGGGTAATTTAATGTTTATAGATTTTTTAATTGATATTTTTAAAAAGAATAAAGATGAAATAGCTTTAATTTATAATGAAAATGAATATAGCTACAAATGGCTATTAGATAGATTCGAATATTATAAAACTACACTTTCCAGTAATAATATTGAACCATTCTCGGTTGTTGCAGTTAGATCAGATTTCAACCCAGAGTCAGTAGCACTTATGTTAGCTCTCATAGATAATGGGAATTGTTTCGTACCTATTTCTTATGCCGTAAAAACTAAGGAAGAGTTTTATGAAATAGCTGAAGTAAAACATGTTCTTGAATTTAAAAGAGATGTTCTTACATTTACTAATTTAGGTGTGGAACCTAAACATGATATTTTGATCTCGCTTAAGGACCGAAAATCTCCAGGACTCATTTTATTCTCATCTGGTTCTACAGGTAAGAGTAAAGCTGCCGTTCATGATTTTGTTCCTTTACTTGAAAAATTTAAAACTCCACGAAAAGCATTAAAAACTATCACATTTTTATTGTTTGACCACATTGGTGGCGTTAATACCCTCTTATATATTCTGTCTAATGCTGGAACAATAGTAACCGTTGAAGATAGAAACCCTGAAAATGTTTGTCGATTGATAGAAAAGTATGACGTTGAATTATTACCAACTTCACCTACATTTCTATCAATGATATTAATTTCTAAAGCTTATGAAAAACACGATATTTCATCATTGAAAATAGCAACATATGGTACGGAGGCAATGCCAGAATCTACGCTAAAAAGCTTTCATAAATTGTTCCCTAATATAGTATTAAAACAAACTTATGGTTTGAGTGAGTTAGGTATTTTGAGATCTAAGTCAAGATCTGACGATTCCCTATGGGTAAAAGTAGGTGGAGAAGACTATGATATAAAGATTGAGAATGATGTTCTATTTATAAAAGCAAAATCTGCAATGTTAGGTTATTTAAATGCTCCTTCCCCCTTTGATGAAGAAGGTTGGTTTAATACTCAAGACAAAGTCGAAACCGATGGTGATTGGATTAAAATATTAGGACGTGAAACAGATATAATAAATGTTGGTGGACAAAAAGTATATCCTGCTGAAGTAGAATCCGTACTTGGTGAAATTGACAATATAGATTCAGCTTCTGTGTTTGGGGTACCAAATCCATTATTAGGATATGTAGTTGGTACTAAAGTATCTTTATCGAAACCGGAAGAATTGAAAGAGCTAAAAAAGAAAATTAGAATATACTGTAAAGAAAAAATGGAATCATTTAAAGTTCCTGTTCATATTGAGATTGTTGATTCTGCAATGGTATCGTCTCGATTTAAAAAAATCAGATAGATTACCTTATCTCTTCACAAACTTAGTGGTGTAGATATTATTAGTTCCCTCGATTATAGAAATATTATATACACCAGATAGTAA